>DATEME010000325.1:0-2906 GCA_035275865.1 Candidatus Acidiferrales bacterium
AGTAAGTCCTTTGCAGCATACGGAATTCCGTGCAGCGGGCCGCGGTAATGCCCGGCGGCAATTTCCGTTTCAGCCCGGCGCGCTTGAGCGAGCGCCACGTCGTGCGTGATGGTGACGTAGGCGTGCAGTTGCGGATCGAACTTCTCGCTGCGGGCAAGATAACTCTCGGTCAGCTCGACAGGAGAAATCTGCTTCGTGCGGACGCGATCGCCGAGCTCGCGGACGCTGAGGTAAAGAACGTCGTCGTCTAACATGCGCCGCGCTCCGTCAGCCTTTGCCGCCAGGCGCAGCGGCCCTATTCGACGGATGGGACGCGTCGGGATAGAGTTTCAAGACATCGCCAGGCTGATCCGCATTGTTTGTCGCGATTAGCCGCATCGTGTCGAGCGGCTTCTGTCCTTCCGTCAACAAGCGGCGGACTTCGAGCTTTTCCTGGTTTGAAAGTAGGTTGCCGTACTGTCGCAAAACGGCGGCCACTTTCGCGTCAACTTCCGCCTCGCTCGCCGTGGAAAGGGCTGGTTCGGTAGCGGGTGTCTGTGCTGAGGTGTTCTGTGAAAACGACGCGGACAGAGCAGCTGAGGCCGCAGCTAACGCGCCGCCGCGCGCGAAATCCCGCCGCGAAATGGGCCTGGCTGTTTTCGGAGTCTTCTTCAAAGGAGCACTTCTGATAGGCACATTATGTAAGAGCGCAGGCTAACGCCAGACACCCGATCCAGTCAATGGATCGCGCCTCGTGCGCAAGGAGTCGATCTTACCTCTTTGAGGACATTCGGATGCGAGACTGCTTTGGATGAAACTGCGCCGCGATATGATCGGCCTCGCGGCGCCTCATTGCCCAGCCGAATCGCCGTGAAACGTTCTCCGCCGTCACGCGGTCTCGCGTTTGAACATAAGCTCTTGGCCCAGCCTGCGGCGTCCGACCTCGCAGCGGCGCCGCAGGCTGGCCCTGATTCCCCCGAATTTCTTGGAATCCCCTTAGCGCGTCACTCTAGTGCTGCATGAGCCTGCGAAATTCTAGGCGCAAACCGTGGTCATGGAAGAGCACGCGTCGCTCGTGTCTATGGGGATTGCGGTAATGAGTCCTGCCTTAAGTGGCTACTGAGTTGCTGCGATTTTGACGGTTTTCTGCGTGACGGGCGGGCCTTGCTTTACTTCTTTCACGATTTTTGCGGCTAGATCCTTGCTGATGTCGCATTCCGTGTCGTTGACGCGGCACTCAGCGATCGTAAGTCCGCATCCGCACGTGCAATTTTCGGCGTTCATGCGCTTCAGGGCCGCGCGCTTCTGCTCCGGCGTCAGGCCCGCGAAATCGACGCCCGGCAGTTCAGTAGCCTTCGCGGCATTTTGAAGGAAAATCTGTCCAGTATCTTCGAAGTTTTCAACTTTGGCGTTCACGGGCAGATTTGCCAGCAGGCGAATTTCCGTGTCGAAATCGTCTTCGGCGTAGAGGCCCATGTGCTTTTGCACGACGCGGCCATTCGTGTTTAGCACGAAGGTCGTAGGCAATGCGGGCACGCCGCCGTATTCGTCGATCAGCTTTTGATCGGCCAAGATAACGGGATAATTGACGCCCAGTTCTGTGGCCACGTCGTGAACGTGCTTTACTTCGGCGGGCGTATCAGTGTCGTCCATCGAGATACCAATGATTTGGAGCTTATCTTTGTAGCGCTTTTGTAGATCGATAAGCTCGGGGATTTCCAGACGGCAGGGCGGGCACCACGTGGCCCAGAAGCTCAGCAGAACGACTTTGCCAGGGAAAGCGGACGAGGAGATTGTCTCGCCTGACAGATCCTTCATGGTGAAGGGAGGCACCGGGGCAGGATCGCTCGCGAACTTTACGATTACAGGTGCTCCCGACGAGGCAGCAGCGGCCTTGACGACTGTTACGCCGCTGCCGTGGCGCAGGTGCGACGCGGCCATGCCGATGGCAAATACGGCCACGAATGCCGCTATTCCTGCGGCGCTCAGCAAAATGATTGAGGACTTGCGCATTGCTACTATGCCTTCCTGACGATTATGACTCCATTATGAGGCAGAGCGTTAGCAGAGGCAATTGAACGAGGGCGCGATGCCACAGTTCCATAACGGGACGGTGCTTCCCGATTTGATTTTGCAAAGTCGAAATGGGTCGCGACCGGCGATCGTAAGTCGGTAAAAATAAACGAGCTGCTGCATTGTGCAATGATTCTGAAATTGGGCAATACATTTGCATGAGAGGGCGTGCGGTCGCGTTCCTACACGATCCGCACTGCTCGTGCATGGGGAGGAAGGGGCCCATTCACAAAGTGGCTCGGGTCGTTCCCACCTGCCTCTGAGAGGGAAGCAAGGATGGATGACCCCATGGTCCGGTCACGCCTAGGCCGGACCAACAGGAGCGCGACACGGGGGCTCTCGATCCCAAGCGAGGGCCCCCTTCTTTTTTTTTGGCGAGTTTCTTCCGGTCGTCCTTTTTCTGTAGGGCCTTGCAGACACCGATTTTGCCGAAGGATTCGCGCCGGCTGAGCTAAGCGTTGGGGACGCGGCGCAGCACGGGGATGCGCGCTTCGCGCAGGACGTGTTCTACGACGGTTTCGCGCAGGCGCGATGCGTCGTAGTCGAAATGGAGAAGATTCGTCTCCTCGTCGAAGCGGAACTTCTGTAAACCGTATGTGTTAGCGAAATTTCCTAGCGCGCGGAACTGCTCGGGGCGCAGCTTGTCTTGCAGTTCGTAAGTAACCGTCATGAATGTCATGCGCGGAATTATAGCAGAGGAGCAGAACTCCCACAGCCTGAGACGCCGTGTCCTGCTTGGCGTTACGAGCAAAAATAAGTGCCAGCATGAGCGACAACTCTATTGACGCATATGGCGCTTTAAATTGGCCTTAAGAGGCCCACAAAATGCCAAAAATGGCGCGTTTGGCGCCTTA
>DATEME010000326.1:0-7528 GCA_035275865.1 Candidatus Acidiferrales bacterium
GGAACTCCCGCCGCTCGATGTGCCCGCCGTCGATGCGGCGTCTGCGCTTGGCGCAAATCTCGTGCGTGATGGCATCGAAGGTTTTCCCGAAACCAGCGAAATCGAGGTCATCCGCCACTTCACGCGTCTTTCCACATGGAACTACGCGATCGATCTCGGCATGTATCCGCTCGGCTCCTGCACGATGAAATATAATCCCCGCGTCAACGAATTCGTCGCGCGCCTGGACGGCATCGCAGGCGAGCACCCGTTGCAGTCCGATCAGGTTTCGCAAGGCTGCCTGCGCATTTTGTGGGATTTGCAGAAGTGCCTGCTTGCCATCACCGGAATGGATGCCGCCACGCTGCAACCTGCCGCCGGCGCGCAGGGCGAGACGACCGGACTGCTCATGATTCGCGCGTGCCTCGAAAGTCGCGGCGACGCGCGCAAACGCGTGCTAATCCCTGACTCCGCGCACGGCACGAATCCGTCATCGGCCGTCGTCGCCGGCTACGAAGTCCAAAACATCAAATCGAACGAGCGCGGCCAAATCGACACCGATCACTTGCGCGGCATGGTCTCTGAAGAAGTCGCGGCGATTATGCTTACGAATCCCAATACGCTCGGTGTTTTCGAGGATCGTATTGCTGAAATTTCCGCGATCTGCCACGAGCGCGGCACCTTCGTTTATATGGACGGCGCGAACATGAACGCGCTTGCCGGAGTGGCGCGCCCGGGCGATTTCGGCGTCGACGTGATGCACCTGAATTTGCACAAGACGTTCTCGACTCCTCACGGAGGCGGCGGACCCGGCGCCGGTCCGGTCCTCGTCAAGAAGGAACTTGAGCCGTTTCTGCCTGTGCCGGTTGTCGTGCAAAAAGAAGGGCGGTTCGTGCTCGATTCAAACCGGCCGCAATCGGTCGGCCGGGTTCGCGCCTATTACGGAAATTTTGGCGTGTTACTGCGCGCGTTGGCCTATACGCTCGCTTACGGCCCGGGCATTCGTCAAGCCACCGAAGATGCTGTCCTCAACGCGAACTATATTCGCAAAGGCCTCGAAGACCTTTTCGATTTGCCCTACGATTTGCCATCAATGCACGAAGTGGTCTTTAGCGACGCCCGCCAGCGGAAACGCGGCGTGAACACGATGGATATCGCGAAGCGGCTGATCGATTACGGGTTTCATCCCTACACAACGGCCTTTCCGCTCATCGTGCCCGGCGCCATGATGATTGAGCCGACCGAATCTGAATCGAAGGAAGAATGCGATCTTTTCATCCAGGCGATGCGTTCGATTGCTGCCGAAGCAGAGTCGAATCCAGAACTCGTGAAGACTGCTCCGCACTCGACGCGAGTCGGCCGTCTCGACGAAACCGCCGCCGCCCGCAAACCCATCCTCCGCTGGAAACCGTAGTGTGTGGCACAGCGACTCCTCGCTGTGCTCTTACGACCGACAATCCTGCCAATGTCGATCATCACGCTCGGACCGACTTGTCTCCGCAAGAGCGGAACACGACGAGATGAAAACCCTGAAGCGCTTCAGATTTACGAAGGAAATAAAGACAAAATGTCGTCATTCCGAGGGGCGCGACGCGGCCCGGAGAACCCCTCTTGGTTTTTCTTTCCCCTCCGAACTACGACGCCGATTGCCCCTGTCCGCGCTCGAATTGCGAAAACGCAACCAGCGCCTCCAATCGCTCGCGCGCCGCGCCCGAATCGATCGACTTCGTTGCAATGCTCACGCCATCAAGGAAATCCTGGGCGCGTCCGGCGGCAACCAGTGCCGCGGCGGCATTGGCGAGCACGATATCGCGATACGGCCCGTGCGGACGATATAGCATCGACCGGCCCAAAATTTTATGGATAATCTCCGCGTTGTGTTTCGCATCGCCGCCCTGAATCGATTCGAGCGGCGCTCGATGCAGACCGAAGTCCTCGGGCGTAATCGTGTAGCGGCGAACAACCCCGTCGCGCAGTTCAGCGATTGCGGTTTCTCCGGAAATGGAAATTTCATCCAGCCCATCCGCGCCGTGAACGACAAATGCCCGCCGCACGCCCAACTCGCCCAATGCCCGCGCCATCAACTCAGTCAAGTCCGCATGATATACGCCGACAACTTGCGCCGTTGCCCCCGCCGGATTCGTCAGTGGCCCCAGCAAATTAAACACCGTCCGCATTTTCAATTCGCGCCGCACGGGCATGGCGTGCCGCGTCGCCGTGTGAACCGCGGGCGCAAAGAGGAATCCAATTCCCACTTCCTGAATCGCCTGCATCACTCGTTCCGCCGCCATATCCATGCGAATACCGAAATGCTCGAGCACGTCCGCCGATCCGCAACGCGAGCTGATCGAACGGTTGCCATGCTTCGCCACGCGAACGCCCGCACCGGCCACGACAAACGCTGCCGCAGTCGAAACGTTGAACGTGCCGCGCGCATCCCCTCCCGTGCCGCATGTATCAACCAGCATTGTGCCGTCGGTGGCTGAAAACGGAGGAAATGTTTGCGCTGCGTGCCGCCGCATCGACGTCGCAAAGCCGACCAGTTCATCAACGGTCTCGCCCTTCATCGCTAAGGCGGTGAGAAACGCGGCAATCTGGGCCGCGCTTGCCGAACCCGCGAGGACTTGCTCCATGGCGGCCTCGGCTTCGACGCGCGAGAGGTCCTCGCCCGCAACCGCTTTTTGAATTGCATCGTGGATCATTTTTGCCGTGACGCCTTGCCCGCGCTGACGATTCCCAGTAAACTTCTTCGTTTGCGACTCACCAAATTTTAGCACTATTGGACATGCGATGAAGATTCATGAGTATCAGGCGAAGGGTTTACTCTCGAAATTTGGCGTTCCGGTGCCGCGCGGGCACGTCGCATTCAACGCGGATGACGCGCGCAGCGCGGCCCAAAATCTGGGCACCAAAGTCGTCGTTGTAAAAGCCCAAATTCATGCTGGCGGACGCGGCAAAGCCGGCGGCGTGAAACTGGCGAAGTCGCCGGACGAAGCCGCCTCGCTCGCCCAGAAAATGCTCGGCATGAAGCTCGTCACTCCGCAGACGGGTGAAGAAGGCCGCATCGTCCGCCGCTTGCTGATCGAAGAAGGCCTCGACATCAAGCGCGAGCTTTACCTGAGCTTGCTTGTCGATCGAGCGGTCGGCGCGCCCGTTTTCATGGCAAGCGCAGCGGGCGGAATGGAGATCGAAGAGGTCGCCAAGGAGAATCCGGACGCGATCATCCGCCAGCGCATCGATCCCGCCTCTGGTTTTCAGCCCTATCACGCACGCAAACTCGCCTTCGGCCTCGGCCTTCCGGCGGAAATGGTCGGCACGGCTGTCCAGTTTTTCCAATCCGTTTACCGCGCGTTTCTCGAACTGGACGCTTCCCTGCTCGAAATCAACCCGCTAATCGTCACCGGTGACGGCAAACTCATCGCACTCGACGCCAAAGTCCAGCTTGACGACAACGCGATGTTCCGTCATCCCGATTACAAGGATCTTCGCGACCTCGACGAAGAGACGCCCCTCGAAGTGGAAGCTTCGAAGTTCAAATTGAATTACATCAAGCTTGACGGCACGATCGCCTGCATGGTCAACGGTGCGGGTCTCGCGATGGCCACGATGGATATCATCAAGCTCAGTGGCGGCAATCCAGCGAACTTCCTCGACGTCGGCGGCGGTGCTTCCGAAGAACAGGTCAAGAACGCCTTCCGCATCCTCCTCAGCGACCCGAACGTCAAAGCGGTCTTCGTAAACATTTTCGGCGGCATCCTCCGCTGCGACGTTCTTGCCAGCGGCGTCGTCAACGCCGCAAAGGAACTCAAATTCAAAGTACCCGTCGTGGTCCGCATGGAAGGCACGAACGTCGAGCAAGGCCAAGCCATCTTGAAAAGCTCCGGTTTGAATTTCACGGTCGCCCAAGGCATGAAAGACGGAGCCCAAAAAGCCGTGAAACTCGCAAGCGCCTGAGCTTCTGCGAAGCAGAGGAGGCAAAGGAAATGGAGGAGGTAGAGGAGAAGGTCCTTCGCGAAGGGCCGATTCGCACCTGTTCAGACCTCCGCATTTACCGGCAGGCATATCGCTTAGCATTGGACATATTCGCAGTCTCGAAGGGTTTCCAAGGCAAGAGCAATATGAGTTGGGCAGGCAGATTCGGCGTTCGTCGCGATCAATAGCAGCAAATATTGTCGAGGGCTGGGCAAAGCGAGTATCGGCGGCAGAGTTCAAGCGACACCTGCAGATCGCTGTCGGCGAATGCGAAGAAACGAGATTCTGGCTCGATCTCGCTCGCGACGAAGCCTGCGCAACGCGCGCCAAATCCGAATCGCTGGGCGCCGAGTATGCAAAATTGGGAATGATGATTCGAAATCTATGGAAGGAGTGGAGGAAACTGTGACGAGATCGAGCTCCTATGCTTCCTTTGCCTCATCTGCGTCCTGTGCCTCCTTTTCATGAGCGTTTTAATTGACAAATCCACGCGCGTCCTCGTCCAAGGCTTCACGGGCCGCGAGGGAAGTTTCCACGCGCAACAAATGGTCGATTACGGCACGAAAGTCGTCGGCGGCGTCACGCCAGGAAAAGGTGACACAAAACACCTCGGTGCGCCCGTGTTCAACACCGTCGCCGAAGCAGTCCGCGAAACTGGCGCAGACGCATCCGTAATTTTCGTTCCGCCGCCATACGCTGCGGACGCAATTCTCGAAGCCGTCGACGCCGCCCTCCCGCTCGTCATCTGCATCACCGAAGGCATTCCGACGCTTGACATGGTTCGTGTCGCCGCCGCGATGCGCGGATCGAAAACGCGCCTCGTTGGCCCCAATTGCCCTGGTGTAATCTCTCCCGGCAAATGCAAAATCGGAATCATGCCCGGGATGATCCACAAGCAAGGCAACGTCGGCGTCGTCAGTCGCAGCGGCACGCTCACGTACGAGGCCGTTGATCAACTCACGCGCCTCGGCATCGGCCAATCAACTTGCATCGGCATCGGCGGCGATCCAATCATTGGCACCACGTTCCTCGATGCGATTCGCATGTTCAACGACGATCCCGATACGCACGCCATCGTGATGATCGGCGAAATCGGCGGCAACGCCGAGGAAACCGCGGCGGAATTCATCAAGAAAAATGTGAAAAAACCGGTCGTCGGCTTCATCTGCGGACAGACCGCGCCCCCGGGCCGCCGCATGGGCCACGCGGGCGCAATCATCAGCGGCGGACAGGGCACCGCAGCCGAAAAGTACAAAGCCATGCGCGCCGCTGGCATTCACACAGTCCAAAGCCCCGCGGACATCGGCGCCACCCTCGCCAAAGTAATCGGCAAGGGATCAAAACGATCGAAGGGCACGCAGAAAGTGAAGACAAGAAAGAAATAAGGTTAGAAGCGCGGACGCAAGGAAGCAGGGACGCAGGGAAAGGCAGGAGCGCGATGCCCGTTAGAACGTATCGCGATTTGGAAGTATTTAGAGAGTCTTACGCAGCCGCTCTGGAGATTTCCAGCATCTCTCGAAAGATGCCGCCTCTCGAGCAGGTCGAACTAGCGCGCCAACTTCGCAAGGCTGCCCGGTCGGTCCCGGCAAACATTGTGGAGGGCTGGGCAAAGCGAAACTCCTCAGCCGAATTTCGACGCTATTTACAGGTCGCGATTGGATCCTGCGATGAAGTGAAGTTGTGGCTTGCTATGGCGAAAGATGAACGATATTGGCCGAAGACACTTTCGCTGCGCAAAACGGCCGTTACAATCGCATCGGCGCGATGCTGGCAAGTCTGTGGAGAAATTGGCAGAACGGTGCGCGTTGAAGCCGGTTTTCCCTGCCTCCTTACCTCTGTGCCTCCCAGCATCCTGATATCATTTTAGTTCCACAAATCACATAGGAGAGATCTTCTTGGCCATCGAACGCACTTTCGCAATCATCAAGCCGGACGCTGTAAAGCGCGGCCTCACGGGCGAAATTCTTGCCCGCATCAATGCCGCGAAATTTCAAATCATCGCGCTCAAATCGCTTCGACTCACGGAATCAGAAGCCGAAGGCTTCTACGCCGTTCACCGCGAGCGCCCCTTCTTCGGCGAACTCACCGATTTCATGAGCTCCGGCAAAGCCGTCGTTCTCGTTCTCGAAGCCGAAGGCGCTATCGCGAAATGGCGCGAGACGATGGGCGTCACCGATCCTGCGAAAGCCGCGCCGGGCACGATTCGCCGGGATCTCGGCACAAGCATCCAATACAACTGCACGCACGGCTCGGACGCGCCCGAAACCGCCGCCTTCGAAATCGGCTACTTCTTCTCCGGCATGGAACTGATCTGATCGCGCGAGTCCGCCAGGATCGTCTGCCGTAGGGGCGCTGCTTGCCGCGCCCCGTCAGCGCCGATGCATGCGTCCAATCTGGCTTTGGCGCATCCTAACACAATGACCCACGCCGAAACTCATCGCGCCATTGACGCCGTCTGGCGGATGGAATCGGCCAAGGTGATCGCCGGCCTCGCGCGTATCGTGCGCGACGTCGGCGTTGCCGAGGAACTCGCCCAGGACGCGCTTCTCGCGGCGCTGGAGCAATGGCCCGAGACCGGAGTGCCCGAAAAACCGGGTGCCTGGCTCATGGCCGCCGGGAAAAATCGCGCCATCGACTATTTCCGCCGCAACAGTCTCCTGGAACGCAAGCACGAAGAACTCGGCCGTGAAATCGATGAGCAGCAGCGTACCGCCGTAGCAGGTTTTGACGCGGCCATCGACGACGACATCGGCGACGACCTCTTGCGCCTGATTTTCACCGCATGCCATCCCGTGCTTTCCTCCGAAGCGCGGGTCGCGCTCACGCTTCGTCTGCTCGGCGGCCTCACCACGGACGAAGTGGCGCGCGCCTTCCTGATTCCGGAAGCGACCGTGGCCCAGCGCATCGTCCGCGCAAAGCGGACTCTTTCGGAAGCACACGTTCCTTTCGAAATTCCGCGCGGCATCGATCGCGCGGTGCGCCTCTCGTCCGTCCTCGAAGTGATCTATCTGATTTTTAACGAAGGCTACTCCGCCACGACTGGTGAAGATTGGCTTCGGCCGGCTCTGTGCGACGAGGCTCTGCGCCTCGGCCGCGTCCTCGCGGAACTCGCGCCGAATGAAGCCGAAGTTCACGGCCTCGTCGCATTGATGGAGATTCAAGCTTCACGCTCGAGGGCTCGCATTGGTCCCTCGGGTGAACCGATCCTTCTCATGGATCAGGACCGCGCGCGCTGGGATCCACTGCTGATCCGTCGCGGCCTTGCTGCTCTCGAACGCGCCGGACGCCTCGGCGGCACGCGCGGGCCATACGCCTTGCAAGCTGCCATCGCAGCGTGCCACGCCCGCGCCCGAACGCGCGAAGAAACCGATTGGCCGCGCATCGTCGCGCTCTACGGCGAACTCGCGCAAATTGCGCCTTCGCCGATTGTGGACCTCAATCGCGCCGTCGCCGTCTCAATGGCGAATGGCCCGGCCGCCGCACTCGAAATCGTCGATCGTCTCGCAGCGGAACCGTCGCTCAAAAGCTACCATCTCTTGCCAAGCGTGCGCGGCGACCTGCTCAGCAAACTCGGCCG
>DATEME010000327.1:0-1920 GCA_035275865.1 Candidatus Acidiferrales bacterium
ATGCGCTTGACCTGATTTACGTATTGATTGTGCATGATCATGAAAAGCCAAGCGTGCAGATCGGTGCCAGGCTGCCAGAGATGCTGCTTATGGACCGCTCGCATTAGTACCTCTACATTTGAAACCTGCGCAAAACGGGCAAAAAACTGATCTATGAGGCTCTGAGAAGGGCGAGTTGGGGGATGATGACGAGTTCGCGCAGCTTCAGGGCAGTGGTGATCACGGTCTTGCCGAATTGGGTCAGGTAGTACTTGTAGCTGCGGCCGACCTTTTTGATGAGGCCATGCAGCCGGAGGCGTTTGAGCATGCGGGACACCTGTCCGGTAGTTTTGTCTGGGAGGAACCGGCGCAGGGTTTTATTCTTCATGCCGCTGATGTTGAATTCGCCGCGTGCGATGGCGGTGAGCAGGGCTTCGTCGCTGGCATCGAACAGGTTGAAACCGGGGTAGGAACGGCCTTGGTTTTGCACCGGCTGCGAGAGCCTGTCGAGCTTGTCACGGCCGTTGCGAGGATCCTCGATCGCGGACAAGAACTCCAGGTAGCGGCGGTTGGCGGCCTCCAGGATCTGCCGCAGCGCAGGCAGGCTGTAGATCGTCTTCTGCATCGATGCCCACTTGGTTTCTTTGCTGCCATCACGGTGTTCTACCTCGCGGTAGTGCTTGAAAAATGTCAGATCGTTGACCGTCGTCTCGATCCGCAGAATGAGACCGAACTTGTCGTAGAGCTTCAGCGATACTGGGCCCATGGTGTGTTTGATGCGCGTGCCTTCGATGCGGATGTTGAGATTCCATGGGGAGGCGGATAGCGGCCGGGTTTAAGGTTGCTATTCCACTCAACCTGGAGGCGACCGATGTTGCACGATCACCTGAAACACCCGACCGCTATCCGTGTGCAGTTTGGCGCGATTTTCGTTTCTTTGGAACTGAGCCGAAAAACCTGGTTGATCACGTCACTTTCCCCGGGCAAGGGCGAGAAGATGTCGAAACACAGCGTGACGGCCGGTGATATTGCGGGGCTTTTGGCGCGCTTTTCCGAGCTGCAGCGCAAGGCGGCGGTGCGGACGGGTAAGAGCTTCCATCTCATTGTCATTCAAGAAGCCGGCCTGGACGGGTTCTGGATTCATCGCGTACTGCAGCAAGAGGGGATCGAGAGCCATGTGGTCGATCCGGCCTCAATCGCAGTACCGCGCCGGCGGCGGCGAGCCAAGACCGACAAGATCGATGGGGAGGCGTTGCTGCGGGCGCTTTTGGCCTATAAGCGCGGCGAGCCGCGTGTCTGTTCGATGGTGGTCGCCCCGTCGCCCGAGGACGAGGACCGGCGCCGGCTTTGCCGTGAGCGCGACACACTGACCGCCGAACGGGTGCGCCACGTCAATCGCATCAAGGGTCTTTTGTTCGCGCAAGGGATCGCCGATTACGCGCCGCTCTTGCGCAATCGCAGAAAGCGGCTTGACGAACTGTGCACGGGCGACGGGCGGCCCTTGCCGCAATATGTAAAAGCGCAGATCAGCCGCGAGCTCGACCGGCTTGAGCTGGTCCTTGAGCAGATCAAGGTGGTGGAGAAGGAGCGCGACAGGGTTCTCCTTTCGCCGGCGCCTGTGGTGCTCAACACGGGTCCCGAAGCGGCCTGCGATCAACCGAGAGGGGCATCCGGGGTGAGGATGTTGACGGCGTTGCGTGGGTTCGCTGCGGATGGTGCGACCAAACTATGGTCCGAAGGCTTATCGCGGCATTTCTCCAATCGCCGGCAGATCGCCGCGTACGCAGGCCTGGCGCCGACGCCATGGCAGAGCGGGGGCATCGCGCATGAGCAGGGCATGTCGAAAGCGGGCAATCCGCGGCTGCGCACGACGATGGTGCAAATCGCCTGGCTGTGGCTGCGGCATCAGCCGCAATCGGCCTTGGCACGCTGGTATTTCGC
>DATEME010000328.1:0-8275 GCA_035275865.1 Candidatus Acidiferrales bacterium
TGTAGTGCTCCCCTCTAAAACTGGACAGCCTACCTAGGTAGAATCAGGGCCTCCAAAACAGGAGGCAGCATGGGCAGAAGACCACGCGTAGATAGAACCCCGGAAGAGAAGTGGCAGATCGTGCAGGAAGGCATCAAGAGCGGGAACGTTTCGGAGACCTGCCGGAGGCATGGAATTTCACCGTCCCTGTTGTATCGGTGGAGGGATGAAGCGGAGGAAGGAGCAAAGGCAGCGCTTGGGGGGAGAAGCGCTGCCGCCGCCGAAACCGAGAAAGACCGCCGCATCCGGCAACTGGAACGCACGCTGGGACGGAAGTCGCTGGAGATCGAAATCCTAAAAAACGTCGTGGGGGAGTGAGCTGCGGTGCCGTTCACTCCCAGGCGCGCGAACTGGTGGCGCAGGGCTACACAGCCACGCTGGTGGCCGGAGCGCTGGCCATCAGCCGGTCGAGCTTGTATTACCAGAAGAAGCCGCGGGGCAGCCGGGCCGATCGCACCTACGATGAGCAGATCGTCGTGGCCTGCGGAGAGAAACTGGCTTACGGCTATCGGCGTGTGACATGGTGGTTGCAGCGGAAGAAAGGACTGCCGGTGAATCGCAAACGGGTGCTGCGAGTGATGCGCGAACGCGGGCTGCTGGTGCGTTCACGGCGTCTGCGTGCGCGTCGCCGGAAAGAGTGGGGCCGTGTGGAAGCGAGCCGACCCAATGAAATCTGGCAATCGGACATGACCAAGATCTGGGCAGGTCCAGCCGTCGGTTGGGCCTACCTGGTCTGCGTGATCGACTGCTGCACGCGGGAGATCGTGGGCTGGAATCTCTCGCACCGTTGCCGGACAGAAGATGCACTGGCAGCGGTCGAGCAAGCCGTCCTGGCACGGCTGCCCGAGGGCAGCCGCGAAGCGAACGTGACGCTCACAACCGACAATGGCACGCAGTTCACTTCATCGCGGTTCCTGGAAACGCTGGGGCGGCTCGGCATCACGCATCGGCGGACGGCTTATCATCACCCGGAGGGCAACAGCTACATCGAACGGTTCCATCGCAGCTTGAAAGAAGAGGAAGTCTGGACGGCGGAGTACCGCAGCTTGGAAGAAGCACGGACCAGCATCGCTCGTTGGATCGAGGAGTACAATCACGACCGGCCTCACCGTGGAGTTCGAAATCGCACTCCGCACGAGGCCTTCTTGGCTTTCAAAGCTGTACTAAATTTCGAGGCCCTGACTGTCTAGTTTTGAGGGGAGCACTACAAGTGTTACGGTGCGACCAACCAAAGTTACCATCCAGAATTTAGCTTTTTTGGGTGGATGGCTCACCTAGTTACATCGGAATCGCTTCGCCCCGTTCGCTTCGCACCCAAACAACATCAAAAACCATCTAGGGAGTATGAAAAGGACAGGTTTTAATAATTTATGACTACATGCGATTGGTATACTCTCGCCTCGGAGGACGTATACATGACCGATGCAAAGATGGATGAGATCAGGGGCCGAGTTATTAGGGAATTGGAAGAGGCTCAACGTCGAGTAGCGATGATCGAATCGGAGCTAAACCGGATCGGAAACTCGTTCATCAGTGTAGGCACGAAACTAACAGACAATCCACCGAATGTCCCTAGCTTGGACAAGGCAACGGTTGAGAAGGATATAGCAGCCCTTTGGAGGGCCACTTCTGAGTACGACAAAGCAATACAGACTCGCAGTCAAAAAACAGACGAATGGAACAAGATACGTCAGTCAAACAGTTAGGTTTTTCTCGCTTTAATATGGCTGTTTTGGGGAGTTCGCTTCTGTTTCCGCCGTTTCCGCTTCGGCTTGTATTTCAAAACAATGTCGGTTATCACGTTTACGATCTGTAGGGTGTCTTTCATTCCCGAATTATAGACGATTAAAGAGAAAATGGCGGGATACGGCTTTAGACCGCACCCCGTCGTTACCTTATCTAGCGGACAGCAGCAGGAGGATTAGATGGTACACCTCCCAACATGAAACTAAAGTTATGACTGCTACCGCATGAATAAAGCCTACAACGTGGAGGGTTTTAATGAGGTTCATTTTCTCTTTCTTTGGGGGTTGCAGGAAGCAACCCCTAGGTTTTCAAATCAAGACAGGGCCACCGATAAAGGCTGGCACTTGGGCGGTATTGTACCGCCCGAGTGGATCACATCGGAATCGCTTCGCCCCGTTTGCCTTCGGTGAGTCTTACGTAGGTGAGTCGCTTGCCAGCGACGGCAGCAACGAAACTTGCCAGCCGATCTAGGGAATGGCGCTTGACGTTTCCCTCGTTGAGCCGAAACGTAAATTCGTTCACATAGAGTCGTAGGTGCTTGACGCTGGCTTTGTGGTAGACGCCATGCAATCCGCGCCTCATGACGGCGAAAACGCTTTCGACACCGTTGGTTGTGACGCCGTTGCGATAATACTCTTTCAGGGAGTGGTTGATTCTCTCGTGGACATACGAGCGGCGGTCCAATCCTTCGTAACCGCGTTGTTCGTCGGTATGCAGGGTCGAGCCATGCTCTACGTTATTGAATACAGCCGTATACAGGCTGCTGCGATCTGTGTTCTTCAGCACAACAGCCTTTGTCCGACCGCCCCGTTCGCGTAGGGCGATAACAGGCGTTTTGCCTACGGCTCCGCCGCCGCGCCTGAGTTTGTCGGCTTCGTGCTTGTTTGCTTCTAGGCCACCGACGTAAAACTCGTCCACTTCCACGATGCCTTTGAGTTTGGCCGTATCGTGTCCGCAAGCCTCGCGCAGCCTTTGCAGGACGAACCAAGCGGATTTTTGGGTTATCCCGATTTCCTTGGCTAGTTGTACCGAAGAGATGCCCTTGCGGGCGGTAACGAGCAGATACATCGAATAAACCCATTTATGGAGCGGGACGTGCGACCGCTCAAAGATAGTTCCCGTTCGCACGGTAAAGTCCAGATTGCAACTGTGGCAGCGGTAGTAGCCGCCCTTGCGCGTCCCGATGCGCTCGGTAGCCTTGCAATCGGGGCAAACCACACCCTTCGGCCAAAGCCGCCCTTCCAGATACACACGGGCGCTTTCGGCATCAGGAAAGAGTTGAAACAGTTGAAAAGTGCTGATCGTTGATCGGCTCATTTTGCACCTTCAGACGGTACATCCGATGGAAAACGAAGTTTATTTAGTGCCTCGGCCAGACGGTCGAATAATGCGGATTCCGGTAGCTGTGATTGAATACCATCGCGAACTGCATCAAAACGATGCCTATTCCGTTTACGGATCAGGGGAGCCTGCTGTCGCTCAGACATATGTTTCCGCCATTGTTCTGGAACAGGCGGATTTGATAAGAGATGCCTCATGGCCTCGTACTCAGCGCAGAACTGTTCTAGAGGTTGAAGAATGTTTTCTATGCCCGTTTTGTTTTGGTTCACCGCTCACCTCGACTTGGCATATAGAAATATGCCAAAAACCAGTGAGGGAGTCAAGTATATAATTCCCCCGTATTTCCCACAATTGAAATCAGATTTCCCGTGCGCTAATCTTGGCCGTTTTTTCGTTGGCGCGCTCTAGCCCGGCGCGCCAACGAAAGAAATATAGCGGGGCGGCAACAGACGAGAGGTGTACTCAGACGATTTCGAGGGCGCAACAAAGCGTGGGCGATGCGAAGCGCGCACCAAGCCGAGAAACGATGCGCCCGCTGCTCGCGCTGTGCAGTTCTAATCGCAACTGCAAAGAATTAAAAACGTCCGTAACTCCTAGATTCTAAAGGAAAGCGGCACGTTCTAATCGCAGTAGCCAGCGGGGAAAAACGAACAGAGGGCGAAGAGGGGCGAATTTTTTAACGACGATTACGCTGCGCTTTGCGCCGCTCGGCGACCCACTCTAGGAAGCGTTCCATGCGCTCACGCTCCCGCCACATCAGGCGAAAGAATTTGGATGGGGTGAGGTCGGCGGCGTCCTTGCCAAAGAAAGTTTCAAGCCGCCATTGGAGGTAGGGCGAGGCCCAGGGCCGCAAACGATAGCCTTTGGCCGTGATCCAGTAGTACCGAAGTGCGTTGAACATGGGTCACGGCAGGTTACCACGCCGGAGCAATGTGAATAAACGACTCAAGCCGTAGGCAGGCCGAAAAGAAACAACGTGGAGAAGCGCCGATCAGCGGATCGGCGCTCTTGGGACTCGTGCCTCCGAAACTGCTTCAGGCGGTGATGTGCTTCTGAATCGCCTTGACGATGGTGTCTTTTGGAACGGCGCCGACGACTTGTTCGGCGACCTGGCCGCCCTTGAAGATCAGCAGCGTGGGAATGCCGCGGATATTAAACTTACCGGGCGTGTTCATGTTTTCGTCGACGTTGAGCTTCACGACCTTAAGCTTGCCGGCATTCTCCTTGGCAATCTCCTCGACGGTCGGCGTGAGCATGTGGCACGGCCTGCACCAATCGGCCCAGAAATCGACCATCACGGGCTGCGACTTGCTCGCCTCGATCACGTCGTCCTGAAAACTGGCATCGCTTACGGCTGGAATATTCTCTGCCATATCTGTAGGTGTCCTTTGCCGCGGGAGCGTTTTGAGACTCCCGCGCTAACGTCTATTAGATGTACCCGCTACGCGCGGGATTCGAGACCGCTTAGCTGCTTCATACAGAGTGACATACGAAGCCGCCGATGTCTTCCACGAAAAATCCTTCAGCATGCCGTTGGCCTGGATCACCTGCCAAAGCTTGGGTTCCCGGTAGACCGCGAGCGCGCGGCGGATTGCGTCCAACAACTGGGCGCCGGAATACTCTTCGAATTTGAAGCCGGTGCCCTGATTGTTCGACGGGTCGTAATTCAACACCGTATCGTCGAGGCCCCCGGTGGCGCGCACCACGGGCACCGTTCCGTATCGGAGGCTGTAAATCTGATTCAATCCGCACGGCTCGTAGCGGGATGGCATGAGGAAAATGTCCGAACCGGCTTCGATGCGGTGCGCCAGCGTGTTGTCGAATCCAATCTTCACCGCAACCTTATCCGGATGCTTTTCCGCAAACGCCTTAAACATCTTTTCGTATGCCGGCTGCCCTGTACCAAACGCGATAATCGACATATTTTCGCGTGCCAGCTCTTCGGCAATATCCGCGAAAAGATCGAAGCCCTTCTGATCGACAAATCGGGAAATAATCCCCGCCAAAGGCCGGTCGAGATTTTCCTCCGGCAGCTTGAACTGCGCAAGTATGTCTTTCTTGCAGGCTTTCTTTCCGGCCATATTGTGGATCGAATAGTTTTGCGCGATCAGCGGATCGGCTTCGGGACTCCACGCGGCGTAATCGACACCGTTGAGGATTCCGACGAGGCGTTCGCCGCGACTGCGGATGACGCCTTCGAGTCCGGCGCCGTATTCCGCCGTCTTGATCTCTTCCGCGTAACGACGGCTTACCGTCGTCAGATAATCGGCGTAAATGACGCCGCCCTTCAGGTAATTCATGCGCCCATAAAACTCGAGGCGGTCCATGGTGAAAAGCTGTGGCGGCAGGCCGATCGCGTCGAGCGCCTCGCGTTGGAAAACGCCCTGGTAGGCAAGATTATGAATCGTCAGCACGGACGGAAGCGAGCGTACGGCGGGATCGGTCGCGTGCTGCGTGCGCAGGAGAACCGGAACGAGCGCTGCCTGCCAATCGTGGCAATGAATCACGTCTGGCAACCAGACCCGCTTGACGAATTCGATCGCCGCGCGCGAGAACTCAGCGAAGCGCTCGGCGTTGTCGGGATAATCCCCGGTGCGATCGCCGTAGAGGTGCGGGCGGTCGAAATATTCCGGATCGTCAATGAAGAAATAGCGCACGCTGTTGACGGCTTTGCCTTCGACGATCGCCGGGAAACGGAGCTGATTGCCTAAAGCAATCGTGACGCTGGAAACGAGTATCGAACCGGCTTTATTGCCTCTGTAGCGCGGCAGCAGGACGGCCACTTCATGGCCCATATCGCGCAAAGCGCGCGGCAAACCTTCAATCACGTCAGCGAGGCCGCCCGTTTTTGAATAAGGCAGACCTTCAGAGGCCACAAAGAGAATTTTCATCGTTCCCCATTCGAAGTGGCAGAAAGTACCGAATCGCGCGTGTGCTCGTCAACAACCAAGAATATCGTTTTTGACGAACAGACGCAGCGGAAGCTGCGTGTTGTGTTTACAAATCGGCGCACCGGTCGACGTTCCGGTACGCGCGCGAGAGAGCGCCGGTACTGGGAACCGTGTATTGCGCGTTTCGTCAAGCTGAACTATACGCAGACGGATTTTCTTCGGTCAAGTTGCGCGAAATCCTTGTTACGATCGCGAGCTGTGAGTAAGATTTAAGCGCCGCGCGGGGGGTGAACTCGACACAACTCTGCGCTTTTAAGAGCTTCAAACCGGCCAACTGGCCCTTCGTGCTTGCATGAAATCGGACGTCCTCGAAGGAAACTGCGTCAGCCGTGCATGCGGAAGAGCGCGAGTGGGGCCAAGCCTGCTTATCCCCTCGCGGTGAAGCGGCTCGCAGCTCAAGTTCGGGAATTCATGGCCACCATCCTCTGCATCGACGACGAAACCGCGGCCCTCCAGGCACGCAAGCTCCTGCTTGAATCGGAGGGTTACCAGGTGATTGACGCGCATTCCGGCAAGGAAGGCCTCGACTTGTTTCAATCGAACAAAGTCGATCTGGTGATTTTGGATTATTGGATGGCCGGTATGAACGGCACGGCCGCAGCGCAAGCGATCAAGAAGATCGATCCAAGGGTTCCGATCATTATGCTCTCGGGCTACGGAGAATTGCCGGGCGAGATCGTGGGCATCGCGGACCGTTGGATACTCAAGGGCCGCGCCACACGTGAACTTCTGGACGCGGTGAAGGCTTTGACTTAACGAATTATGCCGTCCGCGACGCGACTTGCAGCCGTGAAGCGCGGAAGTGTGTCGGTTTGGCGGCCGCGCGCCGCTTTTCTCCATAGTCCGCCCCTTTCGACAAAGTTATTGTGCATCCGACGCGGATTGCTCCGGTTTCGGTGCGTCTGCGCGATTTGCCTCGCCCTGCCGATCGCTCTATTTGCCGCGCAGCGAGGACGGCCGACGCAGTACGACGTCGAAGCCGTTTACCTGTATCAGTTTGGCAAGTTCGTGCAATGGCCCACTGCATCCGTGCCGACCGAGCCTTTTTCCATTTGCGTGATGGGCCGAGACCCGTTTGCACAAACACTCGACAATACCATCGCGGGCGAAACGATCGGACAGGCTCCGCTGAAGGCGGACCGTGTCGACACAATCGACGACGCGAAGTATTGCCGCATCCTATTTATAAGCGCCTCTGAGGATGCACGCCTCGAAGAAATCCTGAATCGGATCGGGAAAGCTCCCGTCCTGACGGTAAGCGACGTGCCAGGCTTCATCGCGCGCGGGGGCATGATCCAGTTCGTGGTGCAGGATAATCGCGTGCGCTTCGAGATCAATGTGGCCACGGCCAAGCAGGCGGGCCTCACCATGAGTTCGCAATTATTGAAGGTGGCGGCAGCAGTTCGAGGCGCGCCCGCGGCGGGGGCAAATCAATGACGCCCAAAGCGCCTAGAATCCACGAACCGTTTACCCGGCGCATTACGATAATGCCCAAAGTGCGGGAATCCCTTGCGCGAAGGATCACGGCGCTCAATATTATGGTGAGCGCCGCCGCCGTAGTGTTGGCGTGCCTTGCGTTTCTCGCGTATGAGGTGAACAGCTTCCGGCTCAACATCGATAACGACCTTTCGATTCAGGCGCAGATCATCGGCTCGAATGCGGCCTCGGCGCTGATTTTCAGTGATCGTTCCTCGGCGGAGAAGACGCTCGCGGCATTGCAAGCCTCGCCCCACATCACGTACGCGGGCGTTTATGCTCCGATGGGCCAGTTTTTTGCCGGGTATTGGCGCGACACGAAAGGTGAGCCGGAGCCGTTGCCCGTTCCGCCCACTTTGACGACCGAATCGCATTGGTTCGCGAATTGGCGCGCGAACCTTGTGCGCCCCATCATTTTCGACGGCAAGAACATCGGGATGGTGTACATCCGCTCCGACCTGCAGGGGTTGATCAGCCGCGCGGGAACTTACGCGATCATTCTGGCTTCCATCCTGGTGCTTTCTTTGATCGCGGCGCTGCTCGCATCGCGCGTCTGGCAGCGCAAGATCACCGAACCTGTTATCGGACTCACCGAAACTGCGCGCATTATTTCGCGCGATCGAAATTACGCTTTGCGCGCAACGCCCACGTCAACGGAAGACGAAATCGCCTTTCTCATCGGCTCGTTCAACGAAATGCTCTCGGAGATCCAGATTCGCGAC
>DATEME010000329.1:0-3198 GCA_035275865.1 Candidatus Acidiferrales bacterium
GACCGCCGCGACAGCTTCTGCGGAAAAATGTCCGTCTGCAACAATCTTCAGCAGTTCGGCATCCGCTATTCACTCACTACGCTTCACACCGAGTCTCCGTCTTCGGACGCATTCGCAAAGGACCTTGCCTGGTTTGCAGCCGTGTGCCGCGTCGCCAACGGTATGCGCCGCCTCCGTGTTGGCGCGATCGGCGCGCGGCCCGTCGCCTTCAACACGGTCCGTTACAGCGAAAAAATTCTCGAGAACAACGGCATAACGGTCGCTCCCATCGATCTCTCGGAAATTTTTGGCCGCATCGACAAAATGAAAGATGACGATCCGGCCGCTCAATCTAAGCTGCGAAGCATCCGCGAATACGTCTCCACGAATGACGTTCCCGCCACTGCGCTGATGAAAATGGCCAAGCTGGGCGCCGTGGTCGAGCACTGGATGAAGTCCAACGACCTCGATATCAGCGCCGTGCAATGCTGGACCTCGATGGAAGAGTATTTCGGCGTTGTCCCCTGCACGTTGATGAGCATGATGAGCAACGATCTGCTCTCAAGCGCTTGCGAAGTCGACATCGCGGGCGTTCTCGGCATGCACGCTTTGCGCCTCGCTTCGGAAACACCCAGCGCCCTGCTCGACTGGAACAACAATTACGGCGAAGATCCCAATAAAGCCGTCTGCTTTCATTGCAGCAACCTGCCGAAACATTTCTTCCAGAATGTAAGGATGGACTTTCAGGAGATCATCGCGGGTACGGTCGGCAAAGCGAACACCTTCGGCACTGTGGTGGGTCGCGTAAAGGCTGGACCAATGACGTACGCCCGCTTTTCCACCGACGATCTCTCCGGCCGCGTCCGCGGCTATCTCGGCCAGGGCGAATTCACTACCGATCCACTCGAAACCTTCGGCGGCGCAGGCGTGGTTGAGATTCCGCGCCTTCAGAACCTTTTGCACTACATTTGCGAAAACGGCTTCGAGCATCACGTCGCCGCAAATTTCTCTTCCACAGCTGCCGCCATTCACGAGGCTGCCACTAAATATCTCGGCTGGCAGATGTACTGGCACCAATGAGCGTAGTCGCGGGCGTTGATTTCGGCACGCTCAGCGTTCGCGTCTCTATCGTTGACACTGA
Source organism: Candidatus Acidiferrales bacterium (assembly GCA_035275865.1). GTDB lineage: Bacteria > Acidobacteriota > Terriglobia > Acidiferrales > UBA7541 > Palsa-295. Next base: position 1,121 of record DATEME010000329.1, read on the forward strand.
ACGCGGCCGGCTCGGCCACGGCATTTCCGAATATCCACTGCACCGCAAGCGCGAAGACCCTAATTACGCTACGCAAAGCCATGCCGACCACATGTCCGCGCTCGCCTCCGCCACGAAGAAGGCTCTCGCCGCTGCGGGCGTCGCTGGCGATTCTGTCGAAGCCATCGCTTTGGACACAACCGGCTCGAGTGTCATCCCGGTCGGCGAAAATCTCGCGCCGCTCGACGATTATTATCTGTGGTGCGATCATCGCGCCTCGGAGGAGGCGGCCCTCATCACCGAAGTCGCCAACCGAACAGGCCTCGAGGCAATTGAATGGTGCGGCGGCGTCTATTCCTCTGAGTGGGGCTTCTCGAAGCTGCTCCACTGGCTGCGCCACAATCCCGAAAAGCGCGATCGCTTTGTTACCGCGTTTGAACACTGCGACATGGTTGCGGCCACACTCTGCGGCGCGAAAACTCCCGAGCAAGCCGCCCGTAGCGTGTGTGCAATGGGCCATAAATGGCTCTGGAACAAATCTCTCGGCGGACTGCCACCCGAGAGTTTTCTCGAGCACGTCGATCCCCTGCTCAAAGGCGTCCGCGCGAAGCTGAACGGCTGCTACGCCACTTCAGACAGGCTCGCAGGCCGGCTCTCGAAAGAATGGGCCGGAAAGCTCGGCCTCCGCGCGGGCATCCCGATTCCGGTCGGCGCCTTTGACGCCCATTGGGACGCTATCGGCGCGGGCGCGAATCTCGGCAGCGTCGTGAACGTAATCGGCAGTTCTACATGCATCATTGCGGTCGCGGAAAACGTCAGCCTCATTCCCGGCGTGTGCGGCGTCGTACAAGGTTCGGTTCATCCCAGTCTCACCGGCATCGAAGCGGGCCTCTCCGCCACGGGCGATCTTTTCGAAGCCATCGCGCGCCGGGCGGGTTCTTCCGTCGGCGAACTCTCCGGCAACCTGCACCGTTATCGCGCGGGAGAAACGGGTCTCCTTCGCCTCACGTGGGACAACGGCGACCGAACCGTCCTCGTCAATGCCGAACTCGGCGGCATGACACTCGGTTGGAATCTCGTCCACAACGCCGAAGACGAACTCTTCGCCGCCATCGAGGGCACCGCGTTTCACACGCGCATCATTCTCGAGCGTATGCAGGAACACGGGCTCCCCATTGAGCGGGTGATCCACGGCGGCGGAATTCCGCAGAAGAACGACGTGCTCAACCGCATCTATGCCAGCGTCTTGAATAAACCGATTCTGATCCCGCAATCGGACGTGACGAGTCTCGGCTCGGCAATCTTCGCATTCCTCGCGGCAGGCACATTCCCCAGCATCGAGGAAGCGCAATCCCGGCTCTGTCCGAAATATCGCGTCATCGAACCCGATCCGGCTTCCGTTCGCGTGTATGATGAACTCTACAAACTTTATAAGCCGCTCTATTTCGCCTTCGGCAAATCCGGCTCTGCGCCGGCGCGAGTCGGCGAGATACTTCCCTCGCTGCGAAAGATCGCTGCTCAGGCAAGAGGTGGAAGATGATGTTTGAAGCGTTGCGCCAGGAGGTGCTCGAGGCCAATCTTGAATTGGTCCGCCGCGGCCTGGTGATTTACACGTTCGGCAACGCCAGCGCGGTCGATCGCGCCAACGGCGTTGTCATCATCAAGCCAAGCGGCATTCCTTACGAGAGCATGACGGCAGACCATATGGTCGTGGTCGACCTCGACGGCAAGATCGTCGAAGGCGCGCTGAAGCCTTCTTCTGATCTTCCGACTCATCTGATTCTGTATCGCAATTTCCAGAGTATCGGCGGTGTCGCTCACACGCACTCGCGTTGCGCCACCGCGTTTGCGCAAGCACGGACTGAAATACCGTGCTATGGCACAACGCACGCCGATTATTTTTACGGCCCCGTCCCTGTCACGTCGCCTTTGCTTTCCAGCGAAATCGAAAATGACTACGAGGCGAATACGGGCCGGTCGATCGTCCGGCGCTTCCAGGGTCTCGATCCGCAATCGGTGCCCGCCGTGCTGGTTGCCTCGCACGCGCCGTTCACATGGGGAGAAACCGTTGCAGAGGCCGCGTATCACGCCGGCATCCT
>DATEME010000330.1:0-8744 GCA_035275865.1 Candidatus Acidiferrales bacterium
GGCCTCGCCGCATAGCACCGATTTTGCGCATCCAACGGTCGGGCAATCGAGCACCATTCCCAAATGTGACGCAATTCCCATTCGCCTCGGATGCGCAAACCCATGCCCATCAACAAAAATCAGGTCCGGCCTGTTCTTCAACCTTGCAAACGCCGCCGTGAGCGTCGGAATCTCCCTAAAGCTAAGCAATCCAGGGACATACGGGAACGTCAAAGGCCGCTTCGCCCACACTCTCTCGATCTCTTTCATCTCCGGATAGCTGTAGACGACCACTCCCGCGATCGCAATCTTCCGTTCAAGGTCGAGCGCGACGTCCGCGCCAGCCACCTTGCAAATCTTTCCAAATCTGTCAGTTAGCTCGACGCGATCACGCAGCCGCAGCTGAATTTGTACCGCTTCTTTCGGAGTGACGTTCCAGGAATGGAGGCGCCGCGCCTTCACGCGATTGCCGTATTCTTCTTTGCGCGCGCAATCGGTTGCGTCTCGCTGATCTCTACCGTATCCCCAAGGTAACGAAGCGTTTGCAGCGTCGTTTCTCGAAGACCCAGCGATACGAGCGCGCGAATATCCAACTTCGATTCCGCTGCGTCTAAATCCCTCGCACTTGCATAAAGCGCTGGCGCCTTCGGCATAAAGACGGGGCAGCAGTCATGGAACGGTTCGGACGAAATATCGTAAGTACCAATCTTCTTTGCAGTTGCGAGGATCTCGATTTTGTCTGTACCAATGAGGGGCCGAAAAACCGGCATCGTCGCCACAGCGTCGACCGCTCCCAAATTTCGCAGCGTTTGCGACGCTACTTGTCCCAAACTGTCGCCCGTGACCAGCGCCAGCGCATGTTCCCTCTTTGCAAGCACTTCCGCGACGCGCAGCATCATTCGCCGATAAAGCAGCACGCGATAATCCTCGGGCGCATACCGAACAATCTCGCGCTGGATCGTTTCAAAGGGCACCCGATAGAGCTTCGCATGGAATTGATAACGCACGAGTTGCCGGGCGAGGCCGGTTGCAACGTGCAGCGACGATTCGCCAGGTCGCGCACCCGTGCCGTAGAAATGAACGAAACTAAGATGCGCACCTCGCTTCATCATTTGATACGCCGCGACTGCGGAATCATACCCGCCAGACAGCAGACAACTTATTCTTCCAGCGGTATTTGCCGGCAGTCCGCCGGAACCCGGAATCTTCTTCGCATAAACCAGCAGTGGGCCGGGAGTAACCTCGATATGGCAGATTACGTCCGGATCTTTGAGCCGAACTCGGACACTGCGCCCCTGTTCCCCCAGCTGGTCTTGGAGGAAACGGCCCACGGTGCGCTCAATTTCCATGCTCGAAGTGGAGAATGTTTTGTCGCTACGCCGTGCGCGGACCGCAAAACTCTCAAACACAAGGGGTTTAAGCTCGTCCCACGCCGCCCGGCACAACGTCTCCATTTCCCGCTCGACGGGTGTAGCTACCGCGTAGTAGGCGATGCCAAAAACGCGCTCAATTCGTTCAATGGCCGTAAGAACGGGGGCCCCTTCGCCAAGCCGCACCACAAAACGGTCACCCGGCTGGTCGATGCGCTGGACCGGGATACCTTGCAGGCTCTGCCGCAGCGCAGTGAAGAGCTTGCCGAGAAAAAAGCGGCGATTGCCGCCTTTCAGCCAAAGCTCATGGTAGTGAACGACGATGACGGGATTGTTCATGCGGCGCCGGTTTCCACAGATCGCTTGCGCTGAGTATATCAATCCGCGCCGCAATTTGCAGAGAAGCATGTATATGCTTCGCTCGGCCGTGCGTTATACAAGGTAAGCGTGTTGGGAGCCAATTTGTCGATAACTGACTCGATACATTGCAAGTTCGGAGGCGACTTTCCACAGCGCAGAGGGTTATATTCGCGTTACCTGACCTTCTGCGCGTGACAGAAGAGCGGTGCTACCAAATTCGTCTGTGCTGCATCAGATGCAGAGAGTTGGGAGTTCGCGGGAGGCAACAACATGTGGAACCGGCGAGACTGGGACGAGTTCTTCCATATCGTGAATAGGAGCGGACAGAGGAATCGGCCACTGCGTCCGGTGGATCGATCGCGCCGTGACCGCCGCCTTGTGCCGGCCGAGGGATATAGCCTTGCTGAATTGGACGATGCCGGCTTGAGCATCGAGCAGGCAGAGATGCTCGGATTGCCTGTCGATGCGGGGCGAGTTGGTTCGTACGGCCCCAACGTTTCGGAACTACGCGACTATTTGCGTTCTACGCGTTCGCGGTTCTAGAGAAATTCTTTGGATACTGATGTTTTGAGGGGGGCGGGTCTAGACCCGCCCCGAAGTGTTTCTAGGCACCGCCCGCTTGTGCCTTTTTCCAGTAACGCGCGACGGCGGCATAATCTGGATCATCGATTGATTGTTCCTTCACAGCGCTATACGTGCCGTAGGCGGCTGAGCCGGCCGGGAGCTCGATTTTCTGCTGCCGGGCCAATTCCAATGCGAGGCGAACGTCTTTGTGCATGAGCCGGAGAGGAAAGCTCGCCGGGAATTCATTCTTCAACATGAAGGGCGCTTTAATGTCGAGTATCGGCGCGCGGCCCATGCTGGATTGCATCACCTCGACGAGCTTCTCCGGTTCAAATCCGGCGGCAGCGACAAGCGCAAGAGATTCGGCGAACGCTTCGACTTCGAGCGCATAAAGCAGATTCATCGCGAGCTTGATGGTCTGGCCGGCGCCATTCGGGCCCAGCAGGAAGAATCGTTTGCCCATTGCATCGAGCGCCGGCTTCACGCGCTCATAGACGGACTTTTCGCCGCCGATCATGAAGACCAGTTCGCCTTTTTCGGCGCCCCAAGTCCCGCCTGTAACTGGCGCATCCAGGAAATCGACGCCCCGCTCTTTGCACGCCGCCGCAAGTTTCCGAGCGAGTTCGGGCGAGACGGTACTGGAATCGACCAGCACGCTCCCCTTTCGCAGTGCCGCCAACGCACCGTCTTTAAGGAGAACTTCTTCGACGGCAGGCGGATCGCTCACGATCGTGATCAAGATATCGCTTTGCTCGGCAACCTCACGAGGACTCGCGGCCAGCTTCGCTCCGGCACGGACCAAGTCATCAGCCTTTGACGCAGTGCGATTCCATACACAAAGGGGAAACCCAGCTTTGAGGAGATTCTGAGCCATCGGCTTGCCCATCAAGCCGAGGCCAATGAAGCCAATCGACATTTTCATCAGTCACCTTCCGCTGGAGAGCATAACAGGGACCGCCGCGTAGTGGCGAGAGGGTAATCGCGAATTACGCCCCGGGCGGCAGTTCGACCAAACTCAGGATGCATTCGTATGGTATTTCGATTCGCAGCATTTTTTTCTTGCCGTTTTGCTCGAAGTGATCTTCGATAAAAATAGAAGAGCCATTGTCCACGGTGACGGTGCCCGTCGCGGAATGATAGATGTAGCCGGTGCGGTAACGTGCCTCGGCGCGCTTCCCCAGAAAAGAATCGTATTTGCTCACGGGCTCCTGTCCGCGTGCGTTGAATGCACAAAACAGTAATACAGCAGATATACTCATGTGTACAAGTGCTGTAATGCGGACGGGCATACGCATGCTATTCAGGCTTCTAGATGAGAGCGAATTCGACGCGATGACGCAGCGGGTCGATACGTTCGGCTTGCACGCGGACACGGTCACCCAGCCTGAAGATTTGCTGCGCTCCGTGGCGGCCTTGCGCAATAATCGCGTGGTCACGCTCACGAAAAATGCAGCGCATGCCGGTGAACTCCTCAATTCGATCGATGCTGACCAGCCCCTCTACGAAAATGTCGATCAGCTCAACGAAAAAGCCGAACTTCTGAACGGAAATGATCAGGCCGTCGTACTCGTCACCCAGATGGCCTTCCATAAATTGAGCTGTTTTCCACTCCATCAATTCACGTTCTGCGGCCTCAGCTCGACGTTCCGCTTCTGAGCTTTCCGAGGCAATCTCCTCAAGTTCCACACGTCGATAGGGACCAAGCATCGCGACCCGCTCCGGTTTCTTGCCGGCGCGTTCGAGAGCCGCGCGCTGCGGCGCGATGTCGGGGTTTTCGAGCGCCCATTTCAGCGTGCGATGAACGATTAGGTCGGGATAGCGCCGGATTGGCGAAGTGAAATGCGTGTATTCCTGCGTTGCGAGGGCGAAATGCCCTAGCGTGTCGACGGCGTAGCGGGCCTGCTTGAGCGAACGAAGCATCAAGTAGCTAAGGATGCGCTCTTCAGGCTTACCGGCGATCTTACGCGTGAGTCGTTGATAATGCTGCGGCCGAACATCGACTTCCTCGGCGGCAGGAAGCGAAATGGTCATTTGGCGCATGCGTCCGCCGCGCCGCTGCTCGCCGCCCCGCGTCATCCGTGCCGGTGCGCGCACGCTGCCGTGGCGCACCGCGATGCGCCGCTCGGCCAAATCTTCGACTCCCAACGAGTAGCCGAATGCGTGCGCCAACTCTTCGAATTCAAGGACGCGCTTTGGATCGGGCTTCTCGTGCACGCGATGCAAAGAAGCGATCCCACGACGCTCGAGGTATTCCGCCACAGCTTCGTTCGCGGCAAGCATGAATTCTTCAATCAGGCGATGCGCGACGTTGCGCTCGCTACGCACAATGCTGGCCATTCGTCCTGCTTCGTCGAACTCGATGACCGGCTCAGGCAAATCAAAATCGATAGAGCCTCGTTCGACACGGCGCGCATTGAGGAGCAACGCGAGATCCTTCATGCGGCGAAATTCGGCAGCCAATAATGCGTAACGAGAGAGTGCCTCGGTATCGCCCTCAAGCACCTTGTTGACATTTGCATACGTCATGCGTTCGGCTGAACGAATGACGCCCGGTGTGAATTCAGCGCCTCGGCGCTGGCCGGTTTCGTCGAACTGCATAATCGCGCTCATCACGAGCCTGTCAACGTGCGGATTCAGCGAGCAGATTCCGTTCGAGAGTTCCTCAGGCAACATCGGCACAGCACGGTTGGGAAAATACACCGAGGTGCCGCGCAAGCGCGCTTCGCGATCCAGTGGCGCGGCGCGAGAAACGTAATGCGCCACGTCCGCGATGTGCACCTGAAGCTCATAGCCGCCGTCCGGGTGCGCTCGAACATACACGGCATCATCGAAGTCGCGCGCCGTTTCGCCATCGATCGTGACGATTGGCAGCGCGCGAAAATCGCGTCGCCCGCGAAGCGCATTCTGGGCGACCTGCTGCGGCGCACGTTTGGCATCCGCAAGGGCATCGTCGGGAAAGACATATGGCAAGTGATGCTTGCGAATCATTATTTCGACATCGACACCGATATCCCCCGGCCGTCCCAGGATTTCGATCACGCGCCCCATTGGCGCAAGACCGCCCTTTGGATAACGAGTGATCTGCGCGTTCACAACGGCGCCATCAAGTTCAGGCAAACGCAATCGACGGCGCGCGCCCGGCGTTTGAGCCTTTGCCTCAGCGATATCGCGGAGCGAAGGTATGAGCTCATCGCCAGGAGGAATGAGTACGGCCTGCAGAATGCGCGTGTCGTAGGGCAGAACGTAATTGCCGTCCGATTCATAGCGGAAGAGCCCAACCACCGTTGGATGGGCGCGCTCGGCGATTTGCACGATGCGAGCTTCGGCACGGCCGTCGGCACGCCGCTGCTCGATTCGGGCGAGTACGTGATCGCCATGCATCGCATCATGGATTGCATTTGGCGGGATGAAAAGATCACCGTCCACATTCGGGATCGGCCGGTCTGGAACTACGAAACCATAGCCGTCGCGATGGGCCACGAGCCGGCCCGCGACAAGATTCGGAGTGACAGCCTTTGCGGGCAGCGAGGCGCGCGGCGGAATATTTGAGGCGCGTTCATCTTTTGATCGATGTTCCGTCGATCCGTTTCCACCGGCGGACGGAGCTTTCTTTTCGGGAAGCCGGTAGAGTCCCCCGTGAACTTCAAGGACGTCGCCGCGACGCTTCAGGTGCTGCAGGATGCGAGGAAGATAACGACGGCCGTGGTGCTTTAAGCCCATTCCATGTGCGATTCGACGGACACTGGCCGCTTCTTCCAGAGTGGCAAGATAAGCGAGGACATTCGCCTCGTTCGTCTCTTCTGGACGCTCAGTGTGGGGGCGTTTTTTGTGTTTGTTCTTCAATGTCGAGGTTCCGGCGAGAACAGGCTAACGGAATTTGCCGTTTGTAGCAAAGGACAACAGCAACCTGCGCCTGGCTGCCGAACGCGCGAGACTCAGTTCATTGCCGGTACGCCTGGCCGATGCTACGATAGCTTTGATATGACACCTAACGTTGGCGCGAAGCCCCGCATTGGTGTTCCCTATCGCACGAAGAAAGAACAGGCGATTGGCGATCAATCGAAAATCCATCGCTACTTGAAAGCTGTGCGAATGGCGGGCGGCGATCCGGTTCCAATTCCCCTCGATTTGTCTGCCGGCGAGCTAAAGAAATTAGCTGACACACTGGACGGCGTTGCGCTGTCTGGCAGTCCAGCCGATGTGGACCCGTCGCTTTTTCAGGCGCTGCCGCATGCGAGCGCTGCTGCTCCGGATCGCGATCGCGAGAGCACGGATTTCGCTTTGCTTGAGCACTTGTTTGCAGAAGGCAAGCCGGTGCTCGCGATTTGTTACGGCATTCAAAGCCTCAACGTTTTTCTTGGTGGTACGCTTGTACAAGATATACCGAGTGAAGTTGCATCAAATATAGGGCACGACGTGCAAGACGAGCATTCGTCCCCGGAAACATTTCACGAGATTCAGATCGAACCCGGATCGCGCCTTGCCAATTTGGCGAACAGTTTGAACGGAGTCATCGTAAATAGTTCGCATCATCAATCGGTGCTTGAGCCGGGCCGTGGGCTGCGCGTTACCGCAACTGCCAGCGATGGAGTAATCGAAGCGGTCGAAGGAACTGCGAGCGGACATTGGGTGACGGCTGTGCAGTGGCATCCCGAACGTTTGGTCGAAACGGATGCCTTTGCGCTTTCTCTGTTTCGCGGTTTGACGGCCGCGGCTCGCAAGGTGCCAGTGCGCGCCTAAGTATTGCGATCGTCTCCGAAATGAACGCTCCAGTTGGCCGGCTGGACGCTGGCAACCTTCAGGCCAGACGACGGATCAATCTAGAGGAGGTTTTCATTTGAAGTCCGAACTGCGCCAGCCCCTGATTTTTGCCGCACTGCTCGCCAGCGCGCTGTGGCTCACGCCCGGCCCTCGTGCCAACGCGCAGGATTCCCAGGTATTGCTGCCCGAGCAGAGTGCCGCCAAAGCAAAACAGATCATGCAGCAGGCCATCGATGCCCTCGGCGGCAAGGCCTTTCTCGATGTGCGCGATGTGACCTGCAACGGCAATCTCAGCCAATTCGATCACGCAGGTCAACTGAGCGGCTTTGAGAAATTTATCGATTACTCGATGCCTCCGTCGAAAGACCGTACGGAAAATCTCCCACAACGCAACGAGATCGACATTTTTAATGGCGACCAGGGATGGAATCTCGATCGCGGGGGCGTGTCGCCTGAACCGGCCACGTTGATCGCGCAGCACCAAGATGACGTCGCAAAGAGTCTAAACAATATTCTGCGTCATCGGATGAACGATCCCGATATGGATATCAGCTATGCGGGGCAAGATATCGTCGAACTGAAACAGGTGGATTGGGTGCAATTGATGGATCCGCAGGACCGCACCATTCGCATAGCGTTTGACCGCACTACGCACCTGCCGGTTCAGAAAATAGTGGAATCACGCGATCCACGGCTGCATGCGAACACGACAGAGGTGGAATACTATTCGCTTTATTACGATGCCGGCGGTGTTCAAACGCCCAAGCAGATTTCCCGGGAGCGAAACAACATGAAGGTGTACCAAGTCTTCTTCGATAAATGCGAATACAACACCGGTCTACAGGATTCGCTTTTTACAAAGCAATCGCTGGACGAGCGTTGGGAGAAGCTGCCTAACAAATACCACGACAAGAGCAAAAAGAAAGACAACTGATGCTCCGCCTCTACTTCCGCTATAATTCGGCCGTGTGCCTACATCCGTACGCGTCAATCCTGTACTGTGAAGCGAACCGGCTGAATCAGCAGGCTATTCCCCACCTGGATTGAGACGTTGTAATCGCCCGCCTTCACCTGAGGCACTTTGAAAACAATTTTACTGGCCTCCTGATCGACGATTGTCGCCTTGTGGTCGTTCTGGTCATCGGAAAGAAAGACTCCGCTCACGACGGCTTTCCCAAGGCTATCGCCCGTGACCGTGATCGTGTCGTTTACCTTTCCGGATGTCGGATCGACGGCGATAATGCGTGAGTTGGTTTGTCCAATTGCAGGCAACAGGCCGAGAACGAAAAGTGCGGCAACGATTATGGTCAAGAGTCGTGCGGAAATCGGAGCATGCGCAGAGCGCGCGCAGCGCTTCGGGAGTGGGTACGGAAGCTGGGTCATTACGCACCTCCTGAGTCAGATGACGGCTGAGAGCGTCATCTGGCGCACAACATACTTCTACCGTGCGTTGCTGTCAACATGCGGTGTGACCTTTACGAACTGGCGGGAACGGATTCGCTTACGGATACCGTTGTTTCGCTTGAGGCCGTCGGACCAAGAGTAGTTTCGGTCCAGAACGATTTTTCGGAAAGAAGACGCGTGACAAGTTGCGTGTGCAGCGCGTGTCCTGCCTTGACGGCTTCCACTCGCGCAAGCAGTGGCAAACCAACGAGCGCAAGATCGCCGATCAGGTCGAGCGCCTTATGCCGGCCAAATTCGTCCGCAAAG
>DATEME010000331.1:0-1961 GCA_035275865.1 Candidatus Acidiferrales bacterium
GCCGTCGATCGCCTCGAAACGAAAGGCGCACTGAAATCCTGGGACGAACCGATCACCGCCGACGATCCCTGGGACACCGATTTCACGCCGCCTTCAAATATCCTGAATTCCGAGCAGAAACTCGCCCTCGAAGAAATCTGGCGATGGCTCGTTGCAGGGAAATTCGTCGCCGGACTGCTTCACGGCGTCACGGGCAGCGGCAAAACCGAAGTCTACCTCGCCGCAATTGACGCCGCTCTGGCTCGTGGGAAGACGGCGATTCTTCTCGTTCCCGAAATCGCGCTAACGCTTTGGCTCGGCCGCCTCGTCCGTGCGCGTTTCGGCGATCAGATCGCCATTCTGCACAGCGCTCTTTCCGATAATGAACGCGCCCGCGAATGGTGGCGCGTCCGCAATGGCGAAGCACGAGTTGTCGTCGGCACGCGCTCGGCGATCTTCGCGCCGCTCGAAAACGTCGGCCTCATCATCGTCGATGAAGAGCAGGAATCCAGTTACAAGCAGGAGGAAACGCCGCGCTATCACGGCCGCGACACAGCGGTTTATCGCGCGCGCCTCGAAGGAGCCGTCGCGCTCCTTGGCTCGGCGACTCCCTCGATCGAGACCTACCACAACGCTAACGCAGGAAAATATCGGCTCCTGCAGCTCACGGCTCGCGTTGCCAATCGCCCGCTTGCGGACGTGCGCATCGTCGATCTCCGCGAGGACTTTCGCCGCCAACACAAAGCGACGCCTGTCTCCGAAGCACTGCGCGAAGCAATCGCTTTGCGCCTCGAAGAAAAGACGCAAGCGATGGTGCTGATCAACCGGCGCGGGTATTCCTGGTCGCTTCTTTGCCGCGGCTGCGGTGCGTTCGTGCAGTGCGAAAATTGCAGCATCGCGATCACCTACCATAAGAGCCGTGGCCGTCTTGAATGCCATTACTGCGGATATTCGATCCGTCCGCCGAAGCTGTGCCCGAAATGCCAGAGCGAACACATGTATTACGTCGGCGACGGCGCCGAGCGCGTCGAGGAATACCTGCGCGAAAAGTTTCCGCAAGCCCGCATCGCGCGGCTCGATCGCGATACCGTCCGCACCAAACGCCAATACCAGCAGGTGCTCGGCGCATTTGCCAAGGGCGAAATCGACGTGCTCGTCGGCACGCAAATGGTCGCCAAAGGCCACGATTTCCAGCGCGTCACCTTGGTCGGCGTAGTTGCCGCGGATATGGCTCTTGGCCGCCCCGATTTTCGCGCCGCTGAAAAGACGTTTCAGCTTCTGACGCAGGTCGCAGGTCGCGCCGGGCGCGGCGAACTCTCCGGCGAAGTTCTCGTCGAGACATATTATCCGGAGCATTACGCGATCCAGTTTGCCGCCCGTCAGGACTACGCCTCCTTTTACGAAAAAGAAGCGCATTTCCGCCGCATGCTCCACTATCCGCCGTTCACGGCTCTTGCCAGCGTGATCGTCCGCGATAAGAAAGTGGAACGCGCAATCCGCTGGTCCCGCGCGCTTGCTCAATGCTTCGCGCCTTACGAAGAGCGCGGCGTAAAAATCCTCGGCCCCGCTGCCGCCCCGCTGGCCCGCCTGCGCAATGATTACCGTTTCCAATTCGTCCTGAAATCTCCCAATCGCGCCGCGCTAGGCAAAGCTCTCCAGTCCGCCCTGGACTTCTGTGAAAAGAACGAAATCCCAGACACCGCTGTCTTAGTGGACGTCGACCCGACAAGTCTTTCGTAGATCGAAGGTAGCGCCTGGAGCTTCGCCCAATGAAACTAAGCAGGAGTGCTTTCGGCGCTAAGGTCTGCTGTGGGGCTGTCGACAACGGACCCGATCTTTTCAGGCCCATCTCCCCATTTTTCTCGCAGCCAGCGGTTCATCGGCTCTGAGTAAAAGCGGCCGACGATTTCACCCAGAAGCGCCGAAACGGAAATCGTCGCCACGAATAACAGCACGATCCCCTTCATTGGTTTCCCTGCCGC
>DATEME010000332.1:0-11135 GCA_035275865.1 Candidatus Acidiferrales bacterium
ATGGTGCGAATGCTGCGTGGCACGCGCCATTACGACACAATCGCGCCGGATTTGCCGGCGGCATTAAAAGACCCGGCGATTCTCGTCTTTTCAAAGACGAACGGCTATCGCCACAGTGACGCGATTCCCAGCGCGAATGCCACAATCGCTTCGCTCGCGGCGAAGAACGGCTGGTCGGTGTTCTTCACCGAAAATGGAGCTGTGTTCAATCGCGAGGACCTGTCGCGCTTTCGCGCCACGATTTGGAACAACACGAGCGGAGACGTGCTGAACGAGCAGCAAAAAGATGCATTCCGCGGCTACATCGAGAATGGCGGCGGATTCGTCGGCATTCATGGCGCGGGCGGCGATTTCAGTTATGCGTGGCGCTGGTATGTAGAAACGCTGGTCGGCGCGCAATTTATTGGGCACACGCTCATGCCCCAATTCCCGACGGCGACGATTCACATCGAGAATCAGGATGATCCGGCGACAACAACTTTGCCGAAGGAATGGGTGCGCTCGGATGAATGGTATTCGTTCAAAAAAAGTCCGCGAGCGCCCGGAACAACCATGCTTGCCACGCTGGACGAGACGACTTACCGGCCTAGAATGGCTACGAAAAATATTCGAATGGGCGCCGACCACCCAATCATCTGGAAACATTGTGTTGGTAAAGGCCGTGCGTTTTATTCGGCGATTGGGCACGCGGCGAGCGCGTACCAGGAGCCCAATTATGTGGCTGTGCTCCAGGGCGCGATAGCCTGGGCTGCAGGGCTCGAAGGACGCGGCTCTCCTTCGTAGCAGCCCGCACAGCGAAGCCGCAAGCCCTTTGTTTCCGCAAGCTGCTTTAGACTCCACGCCGCCAACTTGCGTCGTCCGCTTCATTAGCCCAAAATGGCCGCAGCAATCCCGGGAGCACGCAAGTGAAACTCGAAATTTACGGGCAGTCGTACAATCTCAGCGCCGAAGAAAACGAAGAATACCTGAAGCAGCTCGCCGCATACGTCGATCAGAAGATGTATGCCGTCGCGGACGTGGCGCACACAGCCGACTCGTTGAAGGTCGCCGTGCTTGCCGCGCTGAACATTGCGGACGAGCTTTTCATGGCGCGGTCGCGCGAGGAAAAGCTTCACGGTCCGTTGCGCGAACGCGTCGAAAAGTGCGTTTCGCTCGTCGAGCGCGCCATCGAACAATCCAATTAACCCGTATTACGCTCAGTGTCATTCCGAGGGCCTGCGAATAGCGGGCGGCGAGGAATCTGCAGTTTCCTCTACTCGCGGCGAGCGTCTCAACAAGATTGCGTTACGCGCGCCCAGCGCGCACCGCTTCTGCCAACTCCCGCAACAATGTGCGGGTTTCATCCCAGCCCATGCACGCATCCGTGATGCTCTGTCCGTAGACCAGCAGCTGGCCGGGCACCAGCTTTTGCGCTCCGGCGATGAGATTGCTTTCCAGCATCGCGCCGAGAATGCGCCCCTCGCCTCGCGAAATCTGGCTCGCCACGTCGCGGCAAACGATTGGCTGGCGTTTGTAATCCTTGCCGCTGTTCGCGTGGCTGCAATCGATCATCACGCGCTGCGGAAGCGTCGCGGCCTCCAGTTGCTTGCAGACCTCCGCTACGGATTCGGCCGTGTAGTTCACTTCCTTGCGGCCGCCTCGAAGAATGATGTGGCAATCCGAGTTACCCGTCGTGACGAAAATCGCGGACTGGCCATGTTTCGTATGGCCCAGAAAAGTATGAGAATGCGCCGCCGATAGAATCGCCTCAATCGCGATCTGCACGTTTCCCGAAGTGCCGTTTTTGAAGCCGACAGGGCACGAAAGCCCCGACACAAGCTGGCGATGCACCTGGCTTTCGGTCGTCCGCGCGCCGATCGCTCCCCAGCTCACGAGCCCGGCGAAATATTGCGGCGAGATCATGTCCAGAAATTCCGTGCCCGCGGGAACGCCCATTTCGGCCAGATCGAGCAGCAGATGGCGCGCCAGCCGCAGGCCATCGTTGATCTTGAACGATTGATCGAGGTGCGGATCGTTGAGCAGGCCCTTCCAGCCGACTGTGGTGCGCGGCTTTTCGAAATAGACGCGCATCACGATGCAGAGCTCGCGCGAGAATTCGTCGATGGCGCCCTTCAGCAGAGTGGCGTATTCGCGCGCCGCCTTCGGATCGTGAATCGAGCATGGGCCGACCACGACCATCAGCCGGCGGTCTTTACCCGCGAGAATATCCGCGACTTCGGCGCGAGCGTTGAAGACGGTCGCGTTGGCGCGTTCCGTAGCGGGCAATTCCTCCTCGAGGAACACCGGCGGCAGTACGACTTTGGTCCACTTCAGACGGAGATCTTCTGTGCGATAGAACATAAGCGTTCTAGTAGACCGCAAGCGGCAAACTTCGGCAAGTGGGTCCCCGAATCGTCAGCAATTTGCAGGCGTATTTATTCCGGAACGTCCACGGTGGCATTTTCGGCGGACATGTGATTGTCGTTCGTGTCTCGCGCCACGAATCGCAGGAAATAGACGCCGGGCTTGACGTCCAGATCGAGCTCGGAACTCGCGCCCGTCTTGCTGAACTGCGCGAGCGTTGCATCCTTCAGGTTAAAATTCAGGACTTTCTGCGTGCCGTCCACATAGTTGCCGTTCCTGTCGAAAAGAGCCGCCACGAGCGTCAGGCCTTCCTGGTTCACTCCGTTCGCCTTGCGGAAATGCAGCTGCGCAATATCCAGATCGGCGAAAATGTCGAGCTTCCTTCCGCCATCCGCCTTCTTTTCGATCCGAGTTTGCAGATCGACAGGCAAATCATGCTGCACGCTTTGGGAAAACAAAGCGTCGTCGATCTCGCGCCGCGCAGCCTGCGCGACGGTTTCGCCGCGTGCCGGTGCATAAAAGCCGTGGCGCGCTTCGATCGTGTAGTTATCCTTTGCGGTGAGCGTCACTTTCAGATGATGATAGCGGCCGTCCGCCTTCAGATTCCGCGGAGAGTACGCGAGCAGGTAGTAGGCTTCCGGCGCGGCCGCGAGATTGCGCAGACCGGCATCGAAATCGTTGTTGTTCACGAACGCTAGGCCGCCAGTGCTATCCGCCAGCTCGACGAGCACGTTGTTGGCGAGATGCTGATCGGCCATGCGAAAAGAATCGAGAAGAGCCTGGGCGCCGGGAGGACGGCCCACCGCCGGTTGTGAAATGTCTCCGCTCAAATCCGACGTGTAGAGGCCCCTGGCGTCGAGCGTGTTCACGACTACGTCAGAGTGAATCGCATTATCGATAATTTCGGCGAGTTCGGTGTCGTGTCCCGTGTAGAGGAAGCCTGGCGAGATGAGAACCACGTCTCGCTGGCCCGCAAGCGCGGAAATGCGCCGCACGACTTCGCGAATTCGGCGAAAGGAAGCTTCCGTTTCTTCGTCATCGGCGAATACAAGGTGCTCGGCCGTTCGGCTTGCCAGATCCTGAGCTTGCGCGCGGAATCCTGGCTGGCCATTGAAAGCGCACTGCAGCGCGTCCTGCGTGGCAATGGCGAGCACTTGCGCCATGCCCTGGTTCGCGATGGCGTCCGCTTCGTAAAAATCCATCGGAGGGCAATCGCCGGCCGAATCCGGGTCGCCCGCCGTCACGGCGTGGGGGAGCAGCGCCAGCAACGCTTTGTGAAGCACGGCGCGGTCGCTCGTAAAGTCCTGCTGCGATTGGCCGGAGACGGTGAAAATTGCGACGCGGTCGTCAGGTTGCAGGGAAGTCTGGACGTAGCGATCCGCGGCATTTCGCGCCCGCTGCAAATCCTCGATGGTGATGTGAACGTCGTCAAAAAAGAGCGCGACAAATCGCTGCGCGGGCTGCGGTGTGCCGATGACCGGCTGAACCGCTGAAGGTGAGCTGGACGCGGGTGCATTGGCTCCGATGGCGGTTGGCGCCGGCGGAGCGAGACTCACGGGGGTGAAATTGGCGATGTCTTGTTGCTTGCCATCCTGAAAAAGCCGGAAATCGTCTTCTTGCAGGTTGCCGATGGCGTGTCCCTGGGCATCCCGAACTACCACGCGAACGGGAACGACGATCGTTTCCGTCTTTATCGTGGGCGATTGTTGCTGCGACTCATCGGCCACGTCCGGCGGAGGTCCGGGAAACGGCTGAATCGGGCCGGCGCGCCCACGCTGCCCCACCAGCGACGGCGCGCAAGTCAGAGCCAGTAACAAGGCCGTCGTAACGCACTTCACCCGAGCTAGGCACACCGGCATTGGCAAGTGATAGACGGTAACAGAGCGACGAAGGTTTCGAAGCTACAGGTTGACCGCGCACTCGAGCCGCAAAGGGCTCAAGTTGCATGGCCCATCAGCCGCAATAATGATAGAGATCTTCGTCGCAGCAACGAACCAGATTTAAGAGGTCCAACGGGGCAAAATGCGACCGCTTTATGCGTTTTT
Organism: Candidatus Acidiferrales bacterium; assembly: GCA_035275865.1. Lineage (GTDB taxonomy): Bacteria > Acidobacteriota > Terriglobia > Acidiferrales > UBA7541 > Palsa-295. The sequence continues at coordinate 4,389 of DATEME010000332.1, forward strand.
ATTGCGTTTTAAGGCGGCTTCGCGCCCAAATTGTCACACGCGAGCACGCCGGCCTCTTTAATTTCCCAGGTACTAGAACCTATTTTACTCTTGAATTTAGAGTCCATATGTGGTAAACTGCGTCTTGGGTTTTGAATGTACGAAGAGACGGAGGGACAGAGAGTTTCATGCGCCGATATAGCGTCGCGATCAGCGGGGCCGGCGCGAAACGGCACAAAGAGCCAACCGAAAAGAGACAAATTTCTAATCGAGATTTCTCGATTAGAAATGTACTTAACTCCCGCGCTCTCAACAAGAGTTCCGATGCTAATCGAGAAAAAAAAGGGGGATTTTTTAGCTGCTTTTTTGGGCGGATGGAGCGCTGGTTTTCTTGATTCTGCGGCATGGCTCGCATACACTAGTAAATTCGCTGCCTGCCGCGAAGCACGCTGATCAGCTGGCGCATTGCGCGAAGCTCCACCAACAACCTGAATTGTAAAAACAGGAGAAATTTCGTTGCCCAAGAGAACGTATCAACCACATAAGCGCCGCAGGCACAAAAAGCACGGTTTTCGCGCCCGCATGAAGACGAAAGGCGGAATAAAAGTTCTTGCAGCACGCCGTAAGAAGGGACGTCACAGCCTCACACGCGTCTGACGGATCGCCGCGCGGACTTCCGCGCGATTGCCGCCTGCTGCGCCGCAGCGAATACGATGCGGTGTATCGCGAGGGCAAACGCCGTTCGAGCCGCGAGTTTACCGTTTTCCTCCGCCCCAATGGTTTGGAACGCAGCCGGTTTGGCTGGAGCATCAAGAAGGCGCTCGGAGGCGCGGTGCGGCGAAACCGCATCCGGCGCAGATTGCGCGAAATTGTAAGGTTGCATCGCAAGGAGATATCACCGGGATGGGATGTTGTGATTCACCCGCGCAGCACGGCGGCCACGGCGGAATTTGCGCCGTTGACGGCGGAGCTGCTGAAGCTCTTGCCCCGCGCGTAGACGGCAAAATGCGGCGGTCGGTCAGCGCGTGGACGCTGCTTCTGATCGTGCGCTTCTACGTCGTGTTCCTCTCGCCGATTTTCGGCGGCGCCTGCAGGTTTTATCCTTCCTGCTCCAACTATGCCTGCGAGGCGGTTGCTCGGCATGGCGCGCGCCGCGGAGGCTGGCTTGCGGTCAAACGTCTCCTGCGGTGCCAGCCTTTTTGCCAGGGCGGCTTCGACCCGGTTCCCGAAGTTCTTTACAAAGAAGACGATCTGCAGGAACCGAAATCGCCGGAAGCCGGTGTCGAGACCCTGCCGGCTGAGAAAACGCACAGGCCGACGCAGCCTGTGGTTGCCGAAACATGGTCGGCGGCCGGTACGTTGGGCGTGGAGCGCAGACTGTGAAGGAAATGTCGGACCAGACTCGCGCCGCGGTTTTCTTCGTTATTGCCGTTGCAGTTTTCCTCATTTGGTCGCATTTCTTCATGCCTGCAACACCCCCGCCATCGCAGTCCGCGCAAAAGAGTTCAACCGCTCAAACGACCTCGCAATCCACGGGTCAATCAAAGCCCGCTGCGGTTGCAGCGCCTGCCGCGCCCGTGCCAACACCGGCCTTAGCAGCAAAAGCTGAAAACGTGGTTACGGTGCAGAGTTCGCTGTATCACGTTGAGCTCTCCAATCGCGGAGGAGTCGTACGAAGCTGGAAACTCCAAAAGTACCTTAACGACCAGAAGCCGCCACAGCCTCTCGATTTGGTGAATCCGGAGATATCCGACGAACTCGGCTGGCCGCTCTCGCTTTATTTGGACGATTCCACTCTCGAGGCGGAAGCGAATTCCGCGCTCTATAAAATCGCTCCATCATCGAACATACTTCAGGCACCCGCCCAGGTCACGATGGAGTGGAGCGATGGCCGCCTGAGCGTGACGAAGAAGATCGATTTCGATAAGAGCTATGACGCGAAGCTTGATATTTCGGTGCTGCTGAATGGCAAGCCGATTCCTTTCGCGGTCGCTTGGCGCGGCGAGTTCGGCGATAAGGACGTCTATCAGTCGGCGCTGCTCAACGTCTTCTACAGCCAAAACGGGAAACTCAATCTTCAGCCTTACAAGAATCTTGGGCTTCCGGCGAATCGAATTCAGCCATTTGAGCGCGGCGGGCCGATGGATTATGCCGGCATCCAGGACCAGTTCTTTGCGGCGGCATTCATTCCGCAAAACGACGGCTTAGCGCTTTGGGATTGGACGCAATGGCACCACTACGACACGAACAATCAACCTCAAGCCGATCCGGAGCCGCAGATGGCCGCGGGTCCGATGTCATCGGGGCCGCTTAAGGCGACGCTATTCGTAGGGCCTAAGGATTTGCAGGTATTAGGGGCGCAGACGCCTTCGCTGGAAGGTCTGATTCAGTTCGGCTGGACAGGCGTAATCGCGAAGCCGCTGCTCTTCTGCCTGGTGTGGATGCACCACTACATCCCGAATTACGGATGGGTGATCGTCGTTTTCACGCTTCTGCTGAACATGGCGCTCTTCCCGGTGAAGATGTACTCGTTCAAGTCCGCGCGGAAGATGCAGATCGTTGCGCCCGAGATCAAGGCGATTCAGGATCGCTATAAAAAGTACTCGATGCGCGATCCGCGCAAGCAGAAGATGAACGAAGAAGTGATGGCGGTCTACTCGCGCGAGAAGATCAATCCGGCGAGCGGTTGCCTGCCAATGTTGCCGCAGATCGTGATCTTGTGGGCGTTCTACCGAGTGCTGGAATATTCGATCGTGTTGCGGCATGAACCGTGGATCTGGTGGATTCACGATCTTTCCGCGCGCGATCCGTATTACGTCATTCCGGTCGCGATGGCGATTACGAGTTACACGATGCAGAAGATGACGCCCATGCCGACGACGACCGACCCCGCTCAGCGACGCATGATGATGCTCATGCCGCTGGCGTTTGTGCTGTTTCTGTTTCGGTATGCAGCCGGTTTGAATCTATACTACTTCTTGTCTAATCTTGTGGGCACCGGACAGCAGTGGTATCTGAACCGGACGCAACCGCTCCCCACGCGGAGCAAGTTCAAGAAGAACCAAAAATGATCGACCGCCGCGCACCGACTCGAAAGCCGGGCCAGCAACGAACCGGTGTTCAATCGCCGCCGCCCCGCATGGACACCGAGCATGCCCTTCGCGAGTTGAAGTCTTTTCTCGAACAAACGATACGGTCGGCGAAGTTTGCGTTGGAATGGGAAGTGGTTGCGGAACCTGCGGGCCAGGACGGGCAAGGTTCGATTGTGGTTGCGTTTCGCGGCGAAGACGAGCCTCTGCTGCTGGAACGCAATGCCGAACTCTTGCTCGCGCTCGAGTATATCGCGCACCGTTGGCTGAGACTCGATCCGCGCTTGCACGATCGCGTGCGATTCGATTGCGGCGGCTATCGCGCGGAGCGGCTGGACGAGTTGAAGCTTTCGGCGCGCGTGGCGGCGCAGCGTGTTCGCGAGACGGGTGAAGCGTTTCGCTTTAATCCGATGTCATCCCGCGAGCGAAGACTTATTCATCTGGAACTTGCAGGTGCGGCGGGCGTTCGCACGGTGAGCGAAGGCACCGGCGATCGTCGCCAGCTCGTGATTTATCCTGTCGCCACGAAGAAGTAATGCGCTAGGCCCCAAGCCACCGGCCGACAGGCTGAAGCTTTTCCACGTGATCGCAAATCACTTTCAGAACGGCCGTTATTGGAATCGCCAGCAGTAATCCCATCGGGCCCCACAACCATCCCCAAAACAAGAGAGACACAGTGAGCGCCAGCGCATTCAGTCTGACGCGCCACCCGACAAGCGCGGGGATCAGCAGGTTTGCCGTGACCACGTGGAACAAAGCGAGCACGGCGAACATTCCCAAGAACGGCCCGACTGTGTGGTACTGCTTAAGGCCGATCAGCAGCGGGGGAATCCAGGAAAGAACGACGCCAAGGTACGGCACGAGATTGCACAGGCCCGAGACCAAGCCTGTGAGGAACGGGAAATCGAGTCCCATGATCCAGAAAAAGAGCCAACTTGCGATGACTAGGACGAGCCCCACCAGTGCTGTGCCGACCAAATAGCTCCGCAACACTTGCGTTACGTCAGAAAGAGCCTCTTTTACTTGCGTGCGTTGGTCAGGCGGAAATAGCTGCATTGTGGCGTGCCAGACCTGGCGCTTCGCGGCCAACATGAAGAACAGCAGAAACGGAACGAACGTTGCGGAGAGCAGAAAGACTTCTAGCGAACCGAGGCGCGACAACACGGCAGCGCGAACCGGATGCGATTCGGCGACCTCGACAATCTGTTGGCCGGCCTGCGGCGTCGGGGTGATTTCCGAAACATGGGCTTCGAGGCTTGAGAGCCGCTGTTCTACCACAAGGAAAGCCGACCGCAACGGTTCGCGATACTGAGGCCAGTCCTGCCCGAACTGATCGACGCGGTCGACGAGCGTCCATCCGAGCACCGCGATCAGCGCGAGAGACACCATTACTACGATGAGCGAGCCGAGGGCTCGCGGCATGTGCCACGATTCCATCCATGTGACGACAGGATCGAGGAAATAAGCCGTCAGCACGGCGATAACCAAGGTCATCAGAATCGTGGAGGCAAAATAGCAGAAGGCGATGACGATGCCGGCGGCAATGATCCGGGCACTCGCCGAAGCGGCGGTGACAATTCTGGCTTCCTCTACCGGCATGGCCGTACGATAGCACAGCCGGGAGGCCGTGCACTCTCCGCTGCGCGTATCGCTAACTGTTGATGTTTCGGCCGGCATTTTGGATGCGGTGCATCGCGCGCGCAGATCGTGATGTTAGAATATTCGTCCCGGCGCGCAGTCACGCACAATCATGCCAAAACACTTATTCGGGACAGACGGGATTCGCGGAGTACCGGGCACGTACCCGCTCGACGATGACACATTGGCGGGCGTCGGCCGCGCGCTTGGCCGGCATCTTTCGCCAAACGGCGGCGGTGCGAAGAAGTGTCCGCGTGTATTGATCGGCCGCGACACACGAGAATCCGGTCCTCACATTGCCGAGCTAATCGCCAGCGGCCTAGCCGAAGGAGGCGCGGAGCCGATTTCGGCGGGCATTCTCACAACGCCCGGGGTGGCCTGGCTGGTAAACCACGAAGGATTTGCGGCTGGCGTGGTCATTTCGGCTTCGCACAACCCCTATCATGACAATGGCGTGAAGCTGATTTCGTCCGCAGGAATGAAGTTTCCCGACGCGGTTGAGGCACAGCTTGAGAGCGTGATACTGGCCGGCAATGAAACGAAGCCGCCAAAGCGATCTATCGATCTTCGTGGCGATAAAGCTCTGCACCACGACTATTTGAATGGATTGCGCTCAAGTGTTTTGCCCGGCGCGAAGATTGCGGGGATGAAAATAGTGCTCGATTGCGCGAACGGCGCCGCGAGCGAGCTTGCGCCGCAGCTCTTTCGTTCTTTGGGAGCTGACGTAATTGCCACCAACAATCATCCCGACGGTGAGAATATCAATGCGGATTGCGGCTCGTTGCACCCGGAGGGACTGCAGAAGCGTGTTGTCGAAGAAGGAGCCGCGCTTGGCGTTGCGTTCGATGGAGACGCCGATCGTTCGCTCTTTGTGAGCGCGTCCGGGAAGCTCGTGGACGGGGACGGCGTACTGTTGGTAGCAGGCCGCTATTTGAAATCGACCGGAAAGCTGAAGGGAAATACGATCGTCGGGACGACGATGGCAAACCTCGGCCTTGAGCGTGCGTTTGATAAATCAGGACTTAAGCTTGTGCGCACTGCCGTCGGCGACCGTTATGTACTGGAAGAAATGCAGAGGATCGGAGCGAACCTTGGCGGCGAGCAGTCCGGGCACATATTGTTTCTGGACGACGCTACTACTGGCGACGGCATGCTTACGGCGCTGAAAATCGCTTCGATCATATCGATTGCCGGCCCTTTGGATTCGCTCGTAAGTGACTTGAAGATTTTTCCCCAGAAGATTGTCAACGTCCGCGTCAAGACAAAGCCTGCCTTGGAGACCTTGCCGGAAGTCGCGTCCGTGCTGCAAAAAGCCGAGGGAGCGCTGGGAAGCGCGGGCCGAGTCGTCTTGCGGTATTCCGGGACTGAACCTCTTGCTCGAGTAATGGTAGAGGCAGAACGAGACGACGATGTCCAGCGCTGGACGGACGCGCTGGCGGGCGCTTTGCGTTCTGCTATCGGCGCTTGAGAGCTGTCCATTCTCTCGAGGATGAACCCGAATCTTCCAAAGAACATAGTCTGAATGATTCGCACTTTCATAAAATGGAGAATCGGTTCTGCAGCGGACTCGATTGCTGTTTCGTGCGGCGTTTAAGTCTCTGCGCCTACGACACTTAACCGTGTATTACGATTCCGGTCCCTCGTGGCATTGCGCGTGCACTAGAAAGTTGCGGCTGTCTCGTATCCCGGGGTGGGCCGGTTTCCGCCGCGCCGGAACCGGATTCTAGGGGTAGAGCAAGCGACATGGGGGTCCGTGGGGGACCCCCAATTTTTTTGTTCGCAATGTTTGGCGCGACTCACCGTAAGCCTCCTTGACCCTGCCAAGCGACGCCTGCTATGTTGAAGGATTACGCTAGGGGGATTCTGCGCAACGTCAGACGGCACTCCTGTCTGGCTCCTCCCATCCGACCATGAGCCTGAAGAACATCATTATTCGGGGCGCGCGCCAGCATAACCTGAAGAATCTGCACCTCGAAATTCCTCGCAATACGCTGACGGTCGTGACCGGCCTGTCGGGATCGGGGAAATCCTCGCTCGCATT
>DATEME010000333.1:0-6320 GCA_035275865.1 Candidatus Acidiferrales bacterium
GAAGAAAAAGAGGCCGCGATAGCTTACGTCGCGCGTTTCGCCATCTCTTTCGATGACGCCCGCGCCGTCGGGATAGCGGAGGCGGACCGGCAGCATCATGGTAAAGCGACGCGCGGCACGGCGCTCCATTGGCCCCTCCACCGGGTCTCCTGTCGGCGATGAGGCCACGCTATCACCGCTTGGGCGTCAGAGGCAACGTGTTTTCCTGCAGGAAATACCCACACGGGTTTGCGTCCGGACGAACCTTAAAAACGGGAAAAGCGTGTATTGCCGGGGAATGCGGGCCGGCGCAGCATGAGTTAGCTGCGGCTGTGAGGGTGTGAACGCGTGCCTTCCTATCGGACTACAATGAGACAAATAAGAACGTTGTTTGCTGCACCTCAACTGCTATTTCTGGTGATTCTCTGCGCTTTCGCGACGAACGCACAACAGCTTGTGATGCCGCGTACGGCGACGTTTTCGTTTTCGCCGGTCCGGGAAGCGGATTATTCGTCGAGCAGACCGATTCCGCCAGCTTCGGAGTCGCTGGTGAACGGCGATGTCTCGTGGAAGACGTTGCCGTGGAACATTCTGCGAGACGAAAAGTACGTTTTCTATTCGTATCCGGTCAGCTTAGGGCATGGACAGCATCTGCTGCCGACGTTTGCGGTGGTAGGGACAACGGCAGGGCTCATCGCGGCCGATCCACCAGCGATGCGGTATTTCGGGCGAACGACGGATTTCAATCGTTTCGACGAGACTTTCAATGGTGCGTTTACGGGCGCAATGGAGGCGGCGTTCCCCGCGTCACTTTATATATTCGGCGTGGTGACGCACGACAATTATGCGGCGAAGACGGCGCTGCTGGCCGGCGAGGCGTATGCGGACAGCGCTATACCTCATGTGCTGATTAAGGTGGTGAGCCGAAGAATTCGGCCGAACGCGATGCCGCCCGGCACTGATTACACGCATTCGTTTTTCCGGAGCAGCGTCACGCCGTTTGGGAGGGGCAGCAGTTTCCCGTCGGGACATGCCGCGGGAGCATTCTCGATCGCGACGGTGATAGCGCGCAGATATCGCGATCACAAATGGGTGCCGTGGATGGCGTATGGTATTGCGACGGTCTTCAGCTTTTCGCGCGCGCCGGACCGGGCGCACTATCCCTCGGATATTTTTGTGGGTGCCGCGCTTGGGTACGTGATTACGCGATATGTGACGCTGCGCGAGCAGGAATAAGAGGCTTCAGCCGCGCGTCACATGCGGCCTTCGTCGGCGGATGGGCCGTACGTTGAAGGCACGGGGATATCGTTCAAGCGCAGATAGACGCCGAGTTGCGCGCGATGATGAATCACGTGGCTAAGAGCGAAGGTGCGCAGGATTGCCGCTTTGGGAAGAGTAAAAATAGTTTTCCCTCCATTCAATAGAGACCACGGCTTCATCAATTCCTGATCCGAAACCGAGGAGATCGCCGCGCGCGCAGCCGAAACGCTTTTTTCGAAGAGGTCCAGAAGTTGCTTGCGCGACGTCATCTGAGCCGGCGTGAAACCCGGGCCTCCGGGCGGGTTGATGTCCAGACTATCTTGTGCGATCGTCGTGGCTGCCCAGCCGGGCAGTTCTGCAATATGGGCGGCAAGGCGGCCCATCGGCATCGATTTCTCGTGCGGCTTCCAGGCGGTTTTGTCTTCGGGGACCCGCTCAAGGAATTTGCGGGTCGTGGCCATCTCTTGATCGAATTCGGGAAGCAAAGCATCGCGCATCGGCATCGGCTAGCTCCATGAGTCTAATTGGCTGCACCGACAGTAGAACTCCAAACGAATGCTTATGCAAGCCAGTGCGTGAGCGAGACACCTAGGTACGTGGCTGCCAGAAAAACGAATAAGCAAGTCAGCAACACGTGGCCAACCACAAACGCCGTTCCTTTCGGCCAGTCAGCGTGATCGTAGTAGCTGAAATCAACAACCACTCGCAGCAACCAATAGATGCCAATGAAGGCGGTTAACGCGAGGGCGGCACGCTGGCCCTGCAGAATTTCGTCATGCAGGAGTAAGGTGAGCACGCCAAATGAAATGATTGTGTAGACAGCAAATCCGCCGTGGACCCACATTAATTTGCGATTGAACGATGTGAGTTTGCTCAAGTCTTTCTTCCATTGCAGGCGGTACGGTACCTGAAAGCTGGCGATCAGGACGACAAAGTGCCCTGCGCCAGCCAACCACAAAGCCAAGCTGATCCATTCAAAGACCGTTCGCGGCATGATCGAGGCCCTCCCTTACGTCAAATCGCGCGCAAGAACGGCAACATCACGCGCGCTACGAACCACGGATGAAACAAGAAGAACACGGGCCCTGCGGCAATCGATATCGTCCAAATTCGCCCCTCGACTCCGGTTCCCAATCCGAGAGTTTTGCCTACTTGTGATCGCTCCGCGAGCACTCCGAGACCCTGCACTAAGAAGTAAGCGGTCGGCAGGCCGTAGCCTCCTCGCGCTGGAACTGAAATGACAACGTCATGAATCAGCCCCGACACAAAGAACGCTCCGAGTGTTCCCACGACGGTGCCGTAGCGCGTCTGAAGAGGCCGAAAGACTAATTTGTGCGAGAGCGCGCGAAAACCGAGATTCCAACGCTTTCCCCAAAACTCGCTGAGCGACTTCGAAGCGAGCGGGCGCTGCATGATGGGCTCCGCGCAGATTCCGATTCTCTGCCATCCGAGAGCGATCAGGTAAAAAGCTCCGAAATGAAGAAAGAGCACAAGGCCAACCATACCGATCCAGGCAGCCCAGAATGGATGATCGGAGATGACTATGCGCTTGGCGGCGATGATCAACACAGCGCCAGCCATCGTTTTGAGCACCGCGGCGAACCACTCTTGCTTTCCGACGCGTCGCATCTTTAACGAAGGCTCCAGGAATTTTCGGGCGTCCATTCCAGGCCAGAGCAGCAGGTATGCCGCACTGCGTCTCCAGTTGCAGATGTCGCCGTCGCGCTGTACTTCCCACCATGTCTGCCATTTGCAGCCGGCGAAGATCGCCGCGGCAAGCAGCCACATGAATGCCCACGACGTCCACACGGAATGAAACGCGATGCACACCGCCGGAAGGACGGCAAGCGGGATCCATTCCATCCATGCCCGCTTGACCGTTGGTTTGCTGTTCGGTTCCGGCGCGGGCTTTCCGGCAAGGATCGCTGGCGGGACCATGGTCGCTTCTCTCATTGCCGGACCTCCGGATTTACAAGCCACTTCGAACAAACAGACGGATTAGGCCGCTAGACGAACGCAGCCGTCGCGTATGTGGCAGCGAGAAAAAATAGTGCCAAGATGATAGCGGCGTCGCCCGAGCGATTCTCGCGACGCAGGGTCTTTTCGTAATAGAAGAATTGGACCGGTATCCGACAGAGCCAAAACAAGGCGATCGCCGCAGCGAGAAATCGGCCCAAGCCGCGCCCACTGGCCAGTTCAGATGCAAATCCGAAGGTGATGGCCGCGAAGAGCACTACCGTGCTGACGATGTAGGCAGAATGCACGACAAAAATTTGGCGGACGATCGGCGTAACTCGCGCGAGGTTCTCACGATATTTCAATTTGCCGGGAAGAATGAGGTTCGCGAAGGCGATTACGAGCTGAACAGCACCTGCAATCCATAACAACAGGGTGATGGTGGACATTGTCTTCTCCTTGCGAGCGTTACGTATTTCGCGCCGCCGGCAGATGACAGCCTATGGCCGAGCAGCGGCGTCGCGCGGCGATCCAGCGATACAACGATCGAAACGACGCCATGATCCAAGGGACTTTCGCCAGCCAGACAACGGGCTTTGCCCACCAGATTTCGCGCGCTACTGCGACAACCGCGTCGGCACCTCCATACCGCTGTCCATCCGGCGCTAAAAATTTGATCTCGAGCAGCAATTCCTCACGGCTCAAGCCGAGCAGAGATGCGACGCGCGGATCTTGTAGCGGCGCAAGCGCTAATGCGCGCCGCTGCATAATGGGCGCCAGCCCGCGCGCGATGCGAGTGCAGAAATTACAATCGGCATCGAAAAACAGCCAGCCGCGGGCGTGACGGCCTTTGCTGTCCGTCCATTCAGATGAGAGGGAAATCATGGCTGCACCTCCTTTTGGCGGGTCACGCCAAGCAGAGAGACAATCTTGCCGCGCAGTTTGGCTATTCCCCTGAGAGTGCCGACCGGAACGCGGATGACTTCTTCAAACAATCCAGACGTAGTCGTCAAAAACTCAAGCATGCTTTCGAGGCGCTCGCGCGTGTACTTGTCAGACTGCCCCGCTCCGTGCAATTCCTCCACGCACTCGCGCAGCACGCGTAAAGTGGGGTCGATCTCGCGACGTTTCCGCTCTTCAGCGACGATACGGAAAACCTCCCAGACGTCTTTTACCGATTCGAAATGGTCGCGGCGGTCGCCGAGCACGTGCACGACGCGCACGATCCCCCAGCCCTGTAACTCGCGAAGGGAGTTGCTTACGTTCGAGCGGGCGACCGAAAGCGCAGTGGCAATTTCCTCGGCATCGATCGGCTTGGGCGAAATGAACAGCAGCGCGTGAACCTGAGCCACCGTGCGGTTGATGCCCCAACGAGTGCCCATCTCTCCCCAGTGGAGGATGAATTTCTGCGCGACGGGTGTGAGAGTTTGCATGGTTTCTGTTATTTCTGTCTGTACAGAAGTTACAGTACATAAGTGCGGTTGTCAAGTCTGTATTTGCACGGCAATGCAACTCATTAAATAAATGGGATTTAACTATGGAAATCGAGTGGCCGATACGGCTGGATAACGGGGGACTTCGCTACCGGCCGCGGCTGGCTGTGCGAGTGAGGAGATTCGGGACGGGTGCGGGAAGTTGATCTGCGGCGCTGCGCGGAACCTGCGGGGCCTGCCTCGGGACAACCTTCAGGGCCTTGGTTTCCTGCCAGGTGCGCAGAATACGATGGACGACGGTGACGTTAGCGCCTATGGCGATGATCCAGAGCACCAAAGGCATGCGATTGACTAGCCCGCCGAGGATCATCAGGACCAAGCGCTCGGGGCGCTCCCAAAAACCGACTTCGCCGAGCGTGACCAGAGATTCCGCCCGGGCTTTTGCGTAGCTGACCATCACCGCGCCAGCCATTGCGATGCACGCCAAGACGGCGTAAAGGAAGCGGTTCACGCTGACGTAATAGACGAGCAAACCGAGGAACAACATCAGGTCAGCGTAGCGGTCGAGGATCGATTCGAGAAAGCCGCCAAACAGCGAAACACGTCCCTGACGTCGAGCAACCGGGCCATCGAGCAGGTCACCCAAGCCAGCCAGGATCATCAAACCGGCGCCCGCGCGAAACCTGCCAGCGGCAAAAAACACGGCGGCCCATAGATTTATGACCAGCGCCGACCAGGTGATGACATTGGGGGGAATCCTAGTGAGCGCGAGGAGCGCCGCGATGCGTTCGATCGGCCAGGAAAGCCAACGGCCGATGGTGCGAGTCAACATGGAAACTTTCCGCAATTAATCTTCGTCATAGATGGTCGCCAATTCAACGACCTCGTATTCCTTAACGCCCGCAGGAGTAGTGACCGTCACTTCGTCGCCGACTTTTTTGCCAAGCAGGGCCTTGCCGATCGGCGAGGTAGTGGAAATCAGTCCCTTGGACACGTCGGCTTCCTCTACCGTAACGAGCTTATACGCGACTTTTGCCGATTTGGCCACGTCCAGAACAATGATTCGCGAGCCATAGGCGGCCCGGTCTTTGGGCAAATTATTCAGGTTGAGCATCGAGAGATCGGCCATACGCTTATGGAGCTGGCCGAGCCTAGCGGCTACATATCCCTGGCGCTCTTTTGCGTATTTGTATTCCGCGTTTTCCGAGAGATCGCCGTGCGCACGCGCGACTTTGATCTCTTTGGGAAGCTCGTCATGGAGTTCGTGCTCCAGGGCGGCGATCTCGTCCTTAAGCTTTTTCTTAATTTTTTCGGCCAGATCGGTCATGAGAACGTCAGATTCAGCTATCAGATAGCGGAGATGGCCCCCCGATTGCGATTCTCTCAGATTATAGAGGATTTGCGCGGGTGCGGCAAATACGGGCTTTCTGTCCAGTAAGATTTGGCCGACGAAATGTGCGGTTGCCAAACGATCCAGTTCCAATACAGGAAAGTTCGAGCAGCTATTGCCCATTTCCCGTCTGTGAAAAAGACTTACATTTCGTGAGAGTCGCACGGTTTGAGTCTGAGCCGAGCGAGGTGACCTTGGATTCAACGCACGAAGCCGAGCTATGTGCCCGCGGATACCCAACTGTAGCCTCATATGTGCACACCCCGGGCGTATAATCTCCACGTGAAACCCCGCATCGCGAT
>DATEME010000334.1:0-18895 GCA_035275865.1 Candidatus Acidiferrales bacterium
GCCGCGATTCCCTGATGTTCGCGCGTGCCTGCTAACCGATCGATCTGCTGCCGATCCTCGAAACGAACCGGGACGCCGCGCGATTTCGCCTGCCGGACAATCGCTTCCAATCGATCGCCGTGGCGTCCGCGCGCGATGACGATGCGATCGAGCGGCCGACTTGCGGCAAGAGCCTCTTCGACGGCGTGAAATCCAGTCATCCAGTTCATGAGATCAAATTCTCTGCTTTTGTGTGCCTGACCCGTCGCAACGTTCGTTCCTGGAGCAACCAAAAAAGAATACTTGCCGCGGGTAAATCTGCGCACAGGCATGGCGCTTCGCGCCACCTTGTGTCGGAGCTGAAGCTCCGACCCCCTAAAGACCCTCTTTCAAACCACGATTTGCAAGTCAGCGCGGGCCGGGCGTTCGAGCGACGACCGGCCAAATCCGCGCTCACGCGGCTCTGCTCACCCCGGCTCGCGCAGAAAGACTGCCAAACGCGACAGGAATGGCTGCAATTTGCACGGAGGCCGCGCTGCAAGCGCCACCAGCTGCTGCATCGGCGCTGGCTCCGCGATAACGGGCGGCACTTTGACAAGTGAGCGGCTGAAAAGAAAGCCGTTCGCTACGTAAAGCGAAAGCGCCCACCGAGAAACGTTCGCAAAAAGCACTGGCAACGGTGGCCGCTACCGAACCGAGCACTGCAAGAGTCAACGGTGCATGAACAAAGGCCAATGGAGCATCGCACTAGTGAATGCTGACGGTGGCGATTGCGTGGGCGGCTATGGCTTCGCCGCGACCGACGGCGTCTACGCCTTCATTCGTTTTGGCTTTGAGACTGATGTCTTCGCCGGGAATCTTCAGAACGCCGACGAGCGCGGAGCGGATTGCCGGAAAATGCGGGCCGAGTTTGGGCCGTTCGCAAATCACTACCACGTCAACGTGCACCACGCGCATGCGGCGGCTCGTCAGCAGCTTGCAGGCGTGCTCGATGAATTGCAGGCTTGCCGCGCCTTTCCATTTCGGGTCGGTGTCTGGAAAATGCGTGCCGATATCGCCAAGACCACCCGCACCAAGGATCGCATCGCAAAGAGCGTGACAGAGCACATCACCATCCGAATGTCCCACGGGGCCTTTGTCGAACGGAATTTCGACTCCTGCGAGGACCAATTTTCGACCTTCGGATAAGCGATGCAAGTCGTACCCAATTCCCGAGCGATTCATTTCGCGACGCGCTCCTGGTCGAGGTAGAAATGGGCCAGTTCGAGGTCCGAGGGGCGCGTGATTTTCAAGTTTCGCTCCGAACCAAGCACGGCGAAAACTTCATGGCCCAAGCGCTCGACGAGCATGGCTTCGTCCGAACCGGTCGAGCCATCCTCCTGCGCCTTCCGGAAGGCTTCGCGAAGCAGCGGAAAGGAGAATGCCTGCGGAGTCTGCGCCATCACGAGGCGCTCGCGCGGAATCGTTCCGGTGATCAGCGCGACGTCTTCAGGAAGGCTGGCGCGCTTCACTTCCTTGATGGTGTCCGTAGCTGGAATCGCCAGGATGGCTGCGCCGCGCAGCCGCGCTTCCGCGATGACGCGAGCGGTCTGCTCAGGCGTGATAAACGGCCGCACGGCATCATGCACAAGGACGATTTCCGTTGCAGGATCGACTTGGGCGAGAGCGTTCGCCACCGATTGCTGCCGCGTATCGCCGCCGTGAATCACGCGTGCCGGCCGGCCGAGTCCCGCTTTGGCCACTTTGTCTTGCAGCGACACAACCTCTTCGGCGCGTGTGGAAAGAATAAAGTCTGTGATCGCGGAGCATGCAGCGAGGCGCCGCAAAGTGAAAATCACGAGCGGAACACCATCAATTTCGATGAACTGTTTGGGCTGGTCCGCGCCCATGCGCGTTCCAAGACCTGCGGCCGGAATGATTGCTGTGACGCGATTCATATGGTTGGAAGTTTAGCGCAGTTCGCTGGATTCGAGGAGCAAACTAAGGTTGAGGAAAGAAAAGGCCGGAGTGATCCTTCCGCGCGCCGCATTCGCGGACGCGCGTCAGGATGACGTTATTTTCTTCAAATCGGGCGAAGCGCTCACGAGCGGCCGGGCTCCGGGTAGAGGGCACGCGGCGAACGCTCGCCCGGGGCCCCGGGTTCCGCGGGACGGTTGCCGGCGGCATCAACGGCGGCGGGACCGACAGCCGAGCGATTACTCTGCTCGGAGCGATCGTCATACCGACCGAAAATCATTTTGCCAGCTGTGGTCTGATGCACAGACGTGACGCTGATATCGATGGTCTTGTTGATCATCTTGCGCGCGCCATCTACAACCACCATCGTACCGTCATCCAGATACGCGACGCCCTGATTGTATTCCTTGCCTTCGCGCAGGATGAATACGCGCATCGTTTCGCCGGGCAGCACGACAGGCTTCAGCGCATTGGCGAGCAGATTGACGTTCATAATTTCAATGCCCTGGAGCGTCGCGACTTTATTCAGGTTGAAATCATTGGTTACGATCTTCGCGTCATAACGCTTCGCCAGTTCGATCAGTTTCAGATCGACGTCCGGAATATGCGGAAAATCGTCCTCGGCGATTTGTACATCTAGATGCTGCATCTTCTGGATACGCTGCAAGACTTCCAGTCCGCGGCGACCGCGTTGACGCTTCAATGGATCCGCTGAATCGGCCACAAGCTGAAGCTCTCTCAGGACGAATTGGGGGATGACTAGGGCACCGTCGATAAAGAGTGCGTCTGCAATATCCGCCACGCGCCCGTCAATGATCACGCTCGTATCGAGCAGCTTGGTGACATGGCGCGACCCGCGCTCGCTGCCGAATACGCCGCCGAAGGCCTGGAGATTGAGCATGTCGCCTTTATTGGCACCGAGCATGAGGCCAACGTAGGTCGATACCATGAAAATCGACAGGCTGAAGAACGAGCGTGTGCTCTCCGGCATCGTGGTGTGGGTCATGATCAAGGACGTGAGATACGCGCCCAAAATTCCGAGAATCGAGCCAACGGCCGCGCCGATCAACCGTCGCAAGGTTACCTTGCGGAGCCGCACTTCCACCAGAATGATGGCCGATGCAAAGCAAACGCCCGCGATCGCTCCTTCGGTCGGAGTAATACTGAATGGCCGGAAATGGAAACCGGCCACGCCGCAGATAACCACAAAGATGATGCGGATCACCAGCGCGTCCCAGAAAGTACCTACTCCGTGGCTCGCGCGGGCCAGGACTACGGGACGAGGAGGAACCGGAACTTCGGGAGTCGCGCTGCCCTGGGTGCGGGGAGGCGCGTTAGAAGGCCTCTGCATGATGGCACCTATAACCGCTATAAAAATTCAGGAGGCGCTGACTTCAGCGCGCTTCCTGTGATTCTCCACGGCCGTATGAAAGATAGCCCGCCCGGGCCGGTATCTATCGATGCGGCATATATTGATGAATATGGGGAGTATAACACCGGAAAGCAATGCGGAGTCAACGCGGCTAATTACGTGGCTAGACGTAGTAACGCGGTACCCGACGGCCCAAGGCGCACAGGAGATCGGACGTAACGGTGCCGATTTCGCGGGCGACATCAGAGACTACGATCGAATCGGCGCCATCCTTGCCGTAAATCGTCACAATATCGCCGAGTTGGGCTTCCGGAACGTCGGTCACGTCCAAGGTGGTCAGGTCCATGGAGATCGTTCCGACGAGAGGAACTCGCCTGCCGCGGACCAGGGCGCAGCCTCGATTGGTGCGCTGGCGCAGGATGCCGTCCGCGTAGCCGGCGTTGATTACCGCGATCCGCGTGGGGCGGTCGGTGATAAAACGCGCGCTATAGCCCACGCCTTCGCCTGCGGGAACGTCTCTCAAAGTGATGATGCGGGCGCGCAGGGAAAGACAAGGTTCAATGGGCAACTTTTCGCGGACTTCCTCGCCCTTGTGCGGCGGATCGAAGGACTGGTAGTAGCCGTAGAGCACCGCGCCGGGGCGGACCATGTCTGCAAAGGTGGTGGGGCGCGCGCAAATCGCTCCGCTATTGGCCATGTGGACGATGCCGGGCGGCACTCCCAGCTCACGCATTCGTACGAGGCAGCCGCGGAAGAGATTCTCCTGATCGTCCGTCTGGCGGGCGCTGAAATCTTCGGCGGAAGCGAAATGGGTAAACGTGCCCTCGAGCGCGATGTGTTTGCATTCGGAGAGGGCGGCGGCGAAGGCGTCCACTTCGCCGGCCTCTATGCCGAGGCGGTTCATGCCAGTGTTGATTTTCAGGTGAAACGGAATTGGCGCAGTTTTTCCGCGGATTGACTTGGCTGCTTTTTCGAGCAGGCGGACATCATCGAGGCGCGTGATAACCGGCGTCAAGCGGTTCTTCAGCACGCGTCTCTCTTCGCCAGGCCAGAAGCCGGTGAGCACGAGGATTCGCTTGCGAATGCCGGATTCGCGCAGCTCGATGCCTTCGTTGGTGCAGGTAACGCCGAACCAGTCCGCTCCGGCTTTTTCTAGCGCCTTGGAAACAGGCACGGCGCCGAGGCCGTAAGCATTGGACTTCACGACGGCGAGGATCTTCGGCTTCGGGCCGACCTGGCGACGGACGACTTTCAGGTTGCCCTGAATCGCCTTCAGCGAAATCTCCGCCCATACAGGGCGACCTTCGGTATGGATTGCGTTTGGCACGAACATATAGATTGCCAGACTCCGGCTCTGCGGCGCGACGAAAATCAGCAGAGTCGATTCGCGCGCCGCGTTTGGGTAAACACTTCGGGGAGCGAGGATGCAAAAGAGGTGCCGAGGAGGAGTTCGGTGCGGGTGCACGTGGAACTTTGTGCAAATACCGGGAAATGAGCTATTTGGCACGACTGCGATGCGAAAGCGCCAGCGGTACATGGCCTGGCTTGGCGTGGTTGTAGATGGAATTGCGACACAAAGCGTGTGTATTGGCGCACAGGGACGTGGAGGCGGATTATGCGCTACGACGAGTGAGTTGAGGCGCGGCCGAAATCATGTGGGCGATTTCGAGACCCGACTGCCACTTGTGCAAAAGCGAACCTTCTCCGGTGGTCTTTGCGAGAATTTCGGCGATGCGCACTTTGCGTTCCGCTTCGATTTTATCGAGCCAGGTAGCAATGGAGCCGGATGGCAGTTCGGTGCCACTGCGGCGAAGATCCGCACGCAGCACGTCCAGATCGTGAACTTCACCAAGAAGATCCTGGAGCCGCTTCACATCGGCAGCCCAAGGCTCGTACTTGCGAGGGAGAAAATTTTCGGCGACGTAGCGGAAATGCTTTAGGCCGATTCGCGCACGGTGCCAGGCGGACGCGCTGCGCCGTTTGCGCGCGCGGGAGAGAAGTTCAGAGGCTTGCTGGAGTCTTGCCACCGCAACGCGCTGAAAGACGATGCTTTCCAGCGGGAAGAGTTCCGCTTTGCGCTCCAGCTTGCGGGAAAGCCTCTTCCATTCCTTGGCGCTGAAATCGTCAAGAGCATCGCGCGCGTTCTCTTGCTGCGCTTTTTCGCGGCGGGAAAGGACTCGAAGCAAGTGACTGCGTAGCGGTTCGCGCGGCGGCGCAAGTTTCTTGACCCATTCTCGTTCCACTTGGGTGTCTCGGAGGCGGCCCAACGCATGAAAGAGCGGGCGGGTGGACTTCTTGATTTTTCGCCAGCCGGAGTCGGGATTCACTTCACTCAAGGCTTCGGCCATGGCTCGGCAGCGCCGCAGCGCGACGCGGAGGTCGTGCACGCTTTTCGCGTCCCAGTTCTCAGCCGCACGGTCCGCGCGAGTCGGCACGCGCTCCATCCAGGCAGCGAGGCCAACACCCGTATTGGCCGCAATCGTTCCGAATGAAGTTGTTTGAGACATAAAAACGCTGACCCTGAGGCCCACGGCGGAAAGGAGTATGCTACGCCGAGTTGCGGGATTTTGCGAGGCGGCCTGTGGAAAACTACGAGACGAAGGAGCAGCCAACGCGGGTGAGCCCGCCTTCAGTGCGCGACGCATACGCTCGCTTAAGAACGACGCGAACGGGCGGCAGAATCGGCACGTTGAGCACGGCATTGAATTGCTCGGGGACGTCATCGCCTTCGGCCAGCAGAAGGGCCACTCCGCCATAGCTCAAATCGAGCACGCGGGCGGTCTTTTGCCCTAGTTCGGTTAGGACGGCGTGAGCCTTTGTGCCCGTTAGTGAGACCCGCTCCCATTTACGCTGCTCTGCTGCCCGAGCCGTTGGTTTTTCGGGAGCTGGCTCCGGTGCTGGTGCGGGGACTACTTTGGGTGACGGAGGAGGCGTCTCACGTGGATGAGTCTCCAATGGAATGACTCGGTTTTGCGCTGCGCGTCCTGCGTGCTTCAACTCATAAAGGCGCTCGTCGGCTAACGTCAAAAGCGCGCGCTGCTCATCCGCGTCCTGAGGATAAATGGCAATGCCAAAATCGAGCGTGACTCCGACGCCCAAACGCAGCGGGCGCACTTCCGTCTCATATTGAGACCGAACGCGTCGGCAAAGCGTAGTCGCCTGCTCCTGATCGGTCTGCGGCAGAAGCAGCGCGAATTCGTCTCCGCCGATGCGGAACGCCGTATCCGAAGCGCGCAGCGTCTTTCGCAGCGTAGTCGCTGCGAGTTGAATAATGTTGTCGCCTTCGAGATGTCCGCGCTGGTCGTTCACTTCCTTTAGTTTGTGCAGGTCCAGCAACACAAAAGCAAGAGTGTGCCCGTAGCGCTTCGCCCGGTTCAGTTCGCGCTCGCAGGCCTCGTCAAAAAATCGCCGGTTGTAAAGGCCCGTCAGGGGATCGGTCGCCGCGTTCACTTGGAGCTTCTTCAAATCGTCGTATTCGATGATGATTGGCACGCGCAGCACGTTCGCCGAGGCGAGCACATCAATGATGGCCGTCTTCAGCGACACTCTCTTGCCGAGGCTGGCAGAAAGTTCGCGGTGCCGCTCCAGAATTTTTTCCCAATGTTGATTGCTTTGCGATTCGGTCAGCTCGATGTGAGCAATCGTACGAAAGTATTGGCGCAGAAATTGTCCGCGCACTGCCTCATCGAGAGCCGTGAGGGTCTCAACAAGCAGGTCGAGAAATGAGTCTTCGGCCGATGGCTGCGGCTGGGGCACGTCGCCGGGCAGAGGCATCAATTTGTATAGCTTTCTCGTCCCTGATTTCAGTCAGGGCTTCCTGCGGGGCGCTGGTACGTATGCAAAGCATAGTCCAAATACGAAGGGGGGCGCATCAAAAATTTAAAACGGAAGGTACTGAAAACAAAGGGTCTAGTTTCGTAAATGAGCTCTCAAAATGAAACATTTCCGCGGATGTTGAACTTACCTTCCACATGTGGCAGAAACGGTGAGTGAAATTACCCAAGGTGCCTTACGTCAGCGGTTTGATGAACTCCACGCCTACGAGGTATATGTCGCCAGCCTCTTGCTCCCTTCGGACGCGTGCCTGAATCGGCGGCATCCCCGCCGGTACCAGAGCCGACGAGGTAATTGAAGGTGCCGGAATCGTCAAGGTCACGAAGTCCCCGACCGCTAACGCCTTCGGACAGGTAATTAGGGCCCCTAAGGCGCTGATATCTAAAGCCTTAGCAAGTTCAAGAAATTGTTCACCTTGAGCATCTTTGCCCCGCACAAAGAGCGGTACCTGCAAGTGAATCCGCGGAAAGCGCCGCCGCTCTTCGTAAAGTGTTCTCGCCCCGGTTTTGTGAACTACTGTCTCTCGCGCATGCATGATAGTCCCTCAGTTTTAGTACTCCGATTAAACGCAATTTGAGGGCAAACCTTTCGTGTCTCTTATCCTGCCACCTAAGTCTCGCTATAACAAAGACATAGGATGGCAAAGCACAAGAGACAAAAAGCGAGTCGCAAGTCAGATGCGCAATCTTGTGCCAATGCACTTCCACCATTGTGCAAATATGGGACGTATTTACCATTGACAGCTCTCGAATCCCTCTGAGAGCATATGTTTTCCCATTCGACATCAGGCGAAATCCCTATATTCGCTCTGATGGAATATTTTTTCCTGAACTTGAATTACCCTCATTGGAGGACGAGTGCCGAAATCAGCCACGTTCGAGCGCCCACAAGGCAGCGATGCGGTGCTTGAACCAGTCGCCAGTCTTCTCGACGCGCTTGATCGACCGCTGATCGTCTCCGATCGCAGCGGCAGACTTCTTTTCAAGAATTTGCACGCTCACGAATTTGTCCGCGGCCTGACAGCGACTGACAAATCCGAAGTGAACCTCTTCAGAGATATTCTGACCGGCGACGCTGCGGTCACTCTAAGGAAGCTTACCGAAGGGCAACAGGAAATCACTCTGCCTTTGCTTACCGACTCCGCAATGAGAGCGCGCATGCGCTGGCTGCCCGAACTCGATTGGCTGGCCGTTTATCTGGAACCTGCTGCTCCCGATTTGCAGCCGGAAGAAGCGGACATGCGCCAGACGGTACAAGAACTCATGCAAGAACGCGAGACCACTTACCGGAATCTGCTCGCGGCGTATCTGCGTCTGCAGGAAGTAAATCGTCAAAAAACTGTTTTTCTGGCTTCAGCGGCACACGAACTGAAGACGCCTCTCGCTGTAATGAAGGGTTATTACGATCTCTTGCTTTCCGGCTCGCTCGGCAAACTCAGCGACAAACAGACCGACATCTTGCATGAATCCAAAGAGAGCTGCGAACGTTTGGTGCGCCTCGTCTCGATGTTCCTCAACTACTCGGCGCTCGAGAGCGGCAAACTCGTGCTACACCTTCGCGAAAACGATCTGCGCGACTGCATCAAGGACCTCAATTGCCGATGGCAGGATGCCTTCCAGCGGGCGAAAGTTCGCCTCGACGTAAAAATTCACGAAGATTTGCCGATCTTCAAATTCGACTATCAAAAAGTTCAGCAGTGCATCTTTAATCTGATCGACAACGCGTTGAAACACACTCCCCCGGGCGGCGAAGTGACTCTCATGGCTCAGCCTCACTTTTGGGAGCGTCGCGTCAACGAAGCGATTCCCGCTGACGAGCGCCGGCACGGCGCTGGACAAAAGCCTAATGCCGTGATGGTGTCGGTGGCGGATACGGGAAGCGGCATTGCTGCGGAGTTTCACCAGGAAATTTTCGAAGAGTTCGTTCGCGTCGACCCCTCGTCGTCCGGAATGGGCCTCGGTCTGGCAATTACCAAGAGATTGATTCAGGCTCACCGCGGCAAGGTGTGGGTGGATAGCGAAGTAGGACGTGGCAGTTCTTTTTCATTCCTGCTGCCGATTCAAACTGAATAGCGACTTCATGCTTGAAGGGTACCGGCTCAAGCCCAATAGGAAAGCTCATGGCTGACAAAGAAAAAATACTCGTTGTTGACGATGAACCCAGTATCAGAAAAGTTCTTCAGACGCTTCTCGAAGTTGACGGCCACAAAGTGGAGACCGTCGCGAGCGGCAAGGAAGCGCTCGAGCGCGTCGGCTCGGGCGAACGTCCCGATATGATCATCCTCGACGTTCTCATGCCGGAACTAGACGGCATCGAGACGCTGCGCCAGCTCATGCAGCTCGATCGCACGCTTAGCGTGATCATGCTTTCGTGCTCGAATGAAGTGACCACCGTCGTCGAGGCGATCCGTCTGGGCGCGATGGACTATCTCACAAAACCTTTTGAGAAGCCCGAGCTGGAAGCGGCATTTTTGAAATGCAAGCAGAAGCAGCAGCTCCGCTCGGAAAACGAATCTCTGCGCGAATATTGCGAGGCGCTGACGGAAGACATCTCATTTCTCGCGGCCAGCCCGCAAATGTTGAAAATTCGCCAGCAAATCCTGCAAATCGCGCCTGTAGACGTACCCGTTTTCATCAGCGGCGAAAGCGGTGTGGGAAAGGAAGTGGTCTCGCGCATGATTCATCTGCGATCCACGCGCAGGCAGCAGGCTTTCGTCAAGGTGAACTGCGCGGCGCTGCCGGGCGAACTCCTTGAGTCCGAACTTTTCGGATACGAACAGGGTGCCTTCACGGGCGCCGTGAGAGCGAAGCCTGGAAAGTTCGAGCTTGCGAATCGGGGCACGATTTTCCTCGACGAAATTGCCGAAATGAGCCCGCACCTCCAAGCCAAGCTTCTCCACGTCTTGCAGGACGGCCAATTTTCACGGCTTGGCGCGCGTGCCGTCGTCAATGTGGACGTGCGCGTTCTCGCGGCCACGAACATGGACGTAAAGGAAGCGATGCGCAGCGGACGTTTCCGCGAGGATCTCTATTACCGCCTCAACGTGCTTTCGATTCACATTCCACCGCTACGCGAACGCACCGCCGAAATTCCGCTGCTCTTCCGCCACTTCCTCGTGAAGTACAGCGAAAAATACGGCAAGGCCGCCCCTGAACCTTCCAAGCACCTTATGGAAGCGGCGCTTCGTTACCCGTGGCCTGGCAATCTTCGCGAGCTCGAGAATTTCGTGAAACGTTACGTGATTCTGGAAGACGACGAAGGGAGCTTCCGCGAACTGGTCGAAATGACCGGGCAACAGCAACGCATCGCGCCGCGCGAAGAAGTTGCTCCTGTGCCAAAAGATCAGGGGCTCAAGGCTCTCGTCCGTGGGCTGAAAGACGAGGCGGAAATGGAAGCCATCGCCGACGCGCTCGAAAAAACAAACTGGTGCCGCAAGGACGCTGCGCGCATGCTTGGGATCAGCTATAAGGCTCTGCTCTATAAGATGCGGCAATTCAATCTGGATTCCGGCCGAGGCGCGCGCTCGGCCGCGGCAAAAGCCGCTGCTGCCGCGAGAGAAGCCGCGGCTAAGGGGGCAACGCTGAAGGAAAAAGCAGAAGAGACGCATGCCGCTCCGATCGCCCGGAGCTGATCGCCGTTGCTGACCGCGGGTCAGCGCGGATTACTATTTGGGCTAAGGGCTAACAGCCCAATAGTCCTATACCCTGAAAACGATTGCACAAGTAGAGCACATCTCTCGAAATATCGCTTCCCATCTCCTCTGGGATTGGTCTAGTATTTCGCTCCGGCACGTTAAGAAAGCGTCGCCGGATAAACGCGCATTGCTTCTCAGTCTCTTGGGACCTTCTTTTTAGGCGTTCGTTCTTACTGTACCGAAAGAAGTTGTTCAAATTCGTTCCGCTGCGGCTTACGTGAGCGCCGGGCATGGGATCGCCCGATGCCCGTTTCCGTGGCGTAATATTTTTGTATCTTTTTTGGAAGGGCGATTGCACGAGTGGTTTGCGGCATGGGGGTAGATTCGCATCTTTTTTCGGAGGAATACGGGGGATGACGGAGCGTCGCATGGCTCGCCGGTACGATTTGTCTCTGCCGGTGAGCATTCGCCTGCCGATCAATCGAGACCCGGGTGCTCACAACGGTCAGACCAGGGACATCTCAACGCGCGGCGTGTATTTCGTAATGCAGAAGGAGATGAGTCCCGGTACCGAATTGGATTTTACGCTTACCTTGCCGGCGGAAATCACGCGCGGGACCGAAGTCTTCGTGCGGGCACATGGAAGAGTGATTCGTGTGGATAAGCGCGAAGACGATCATCACGAAACCATTGGCGTAGCCGCCGTAATCGAGCGCTATGACATCATTCGCGGTGAAGGCATGATGTAGGAAGCTCGGGGCAGGTGCGTGGCGGTTGCGCGCCTGCCTTTCTCTTTTCCCCTCATTAAGGCCAATCTGCGCAGATTGCATTTCCCTTCTTTTGCGGTATTGAGTACTAGAACATGATTCCCGTAAGTTCCTGTGTGTGCAGAACTTGCACTCTATCGGGAAAGCCGCTTCCCGAAAATGCCAAGGGTTTTCTAGTTTTAGGGTGGCAGGCCACGGGATTTGAGGCTGTCGTACACTCTCACTGCCTCGGGAGATCCGTCTCTAAACGGCTGAAACAAATACATTTACAATATCCACAGGCTGAAGTCGATTTCGTGAGGTGTTCGGTCAGTTTGGCTTCACGGATGCAAAGTCAAGTAGCGGGCGTTTCCTGAAGCCCTTACCCGGACCAATGGCTTCTACCGCTGAACTGAGAACCACGCATTCGCAAGCCGGCGCCGAACTTCCGCCGGACCAAATCTACTTCGGCAAAGCCGACGCGATGCAGGCCGTCCGCGCTCGCGTCGAGCGTGCCGCCGGTCTCAACGTACCCATCCTGATTCTGGGGGAAAGCGGAACGGGCAAGGAAGTTCTCGCGCGCTTCATCCACTCACACTCTCCCTGGACCAACGGTCCCTTTATTAAGGTTAATTGTCCGGCAATCCCGGGCACGCTGCTGGAAAGCGAGCTCTTCGGATACGCAAAAGGTGCCTTCACGGGCGCGAACAATCCAAAACCCGGCCGCATGGAGTTGGCGCAGGGCGGCTCCTTATTCCTCGATGAAATCGCTGAACTGGACGCGAGTCTCCAGGCCAAGCTCCTGCACGTGTTGCAGGACGGCCATTTCACGCGAATCGGCGAACATGTGGAGAAGCGCCTCGATGCGCGCGTGATCTGTGCAACGAATCGCGATCTCGGCCGCGAAATCGAAAAAGGAGCCTTCCGCTCCGATCTCTTCTATCGCATCAACGTGATCAGCATCACCCTTCCACCGCTTCGGGAGCGGAGCGAAGATATTCCGTTTCTGGCCGAATATCTCCGAGAGCGCTTCAACGTGCGCTTCAAGCGCGATGCGGGCCCGCTCGGCCGCGAGACCATGCAACTGCTGAAACAGCGCGATTGGCCCGGAAACGTCCGCGAGCTGGAGAATTGCATGGCTCGCTATGTAATCCTCGGTTCGGAAGAAGCCTTTTATGGCGAGCCGGCCGAGAGGAAGCAGCCAGAGTTCACGTACGAAGCGGGCGAAGACGGCAACATCCCTCTGAAACGCATCGCGCAACAGGTGACGCGGCGAATGGAACATGACGTTATCCTCAAAGTTCTGCAGCAAAACCATTGGAACCGCCGCAAAACGGCCGAGGCCCTCAAAATCAGCTACCGGGCCCTGCTTTATAAGGTCCGCCAGGCTGGTCTGCCTGCAAAGCGTCCTCGCCGGGATGCCTCCGGCGTGGCTGCCAGCGCTCAAGCCGACTGACCGCCTGTTGTAAGAAGCCTAACGAATCCCGAGCCGCGCTTTTACGTTTCAATAACTAGTACTCGACAGTCCGCCCCCGTGTCACCTAGGAAACCCTAAGCATTCGCTTCCTTGTGCCGATCATTTTGACAGGCTAACCTAACTGAGCAATGGCCAGAAACGGCACCAAGACGGCGCTGAAGGTCTGTCTCCTCTCGCCTCATCCTATGGTCTTGAACGAGTTCGAGAGGCTTCTGGACGATTCCGGCTTCCAACTCTGCTCCAAGCAGCTAGATTCGATGCTGGCCCCCGATCTTCGGACCCTGGAAGTGCCGAAAGCGTCGGTTTACGTGGTCGACGCCCATGCGGCAAAGCAGGCCACCGGGGCACTCCTCGGCAATATCCTCGATCACAGCGCGACGGCACGGCTTTTGGTCGTTGGGGACAACTTAAGCGAGTCCGACAGCTATTCATTGCTCCGGCAGGGCGTTAAAGGCATTCTGAATTATGCAGAGGCCCGCGAACAACTGCCCCGAGCCCTGCCGCTGGTCGCCGAAGGCGGCTTTTGGGTCCCGCGGACTGTGCTTTCGCGCTTTGTCGATTCGATCCTGACCGGCGCGCAGGGACGCCGGCTGCGCAATGACGCTCCCACGGATCTAAGCCGCCGCGAACAAGAAGTGCTCAATGGTCTGCTCGAGAATCTCGCTAACAAGGAAGTCGCAGACAGGCTCCACATTTCTGAACGCACGGTAAAGTTCCACGTCTCGAACCTACTTGCCAAGTTCGGAGTTCGTCGCCGCGCCGACCTTATCCTGCTCTGCTACCAAAAGCGCGCCGTACCCGTCGGCGCGAACGGCAACGGGCAGTAGTTGCGCACAGGTTCTCAGCCGATGATCAGGTGAGCGATCACGGCCGCGAGAATCGTCCCTCCTAATACCGTTGCCACGATAATCAGGCAAAACGAAAAGTTGCGCCTCAGAATCGCGAACGTTTCGGCTGCGTCTCGGCGGAATATCTGATTGTGGCTCCACGCCCGCAGGAGCGCGACGGATCCCACAAGAAGCGCAGCCGCGGGCAACGCAAGGAAGATCACGGCTGCACCCGTGTGCGTCACGTGCGAGACCGCCCAGTTGAATATCACCCAACTGGTGTGGGTCGGTTCAAACTGCGCGGGCTGCATCTGGCGGAGGGCAGCCGCCGCGAGGAAAATTGAGGCGGGAAGGATCATCACCCATTCACCAATGGCAAGAAGTGGTGTTGCAGTCCTGCGGGAACGTGCGGTTTCCAGAGCAGTCATCGGGGCTCTCCTCTCGAAGTACTTTATACTGCAAAGTACATAGAGGTGTCAAGAGGAGTCGTTTGCTTTTTGAAAAAAGAGAATTACCAGGGAATATGACCGTCCGCGCACTCAGGTCCGCGAGCGTTTCTTTTCCTGTTGCGGCGGCTTCTGGTCTGCGCCCGGCAACTTAGGCCTCGGCAGTTTTTTCGCCTCATACATCGCTAGCTGCAGGGCTCCGCTTGTATCGGGCAGGACCGGCGGCTTCCCAGGCGCCTGCTTTAGACGCAGAGCCGAGGTGAGGTCGCCGAAAGTGCTGCGGCGCCAATCGCTGATGTTGGGTTCGCGCACACCCGTGAACTGCTCGAGAAAGCGCAGCGTCGAGGTGTGATCGAAAGGCTCGCTCGAAACCCATCCACCTGTCGTCCAAGGCGAAATCAGGATGCACGGCACGCGGAAGCCCCCGCCGATTGGCAACCCATCAATGTATTCGTGCGCAGCGCCGGCCGGAGGTGTTGGCGGCACGACGTGATCGAAAATCCCGTCATTCTCGTCGTAATTCAAAATGAACAGCGTCTTCGCCCAAACGTCGGGATTGGCCGCGATCGCGTCGATTTTACTCGCGATAAAGGCCGCGCCATCCGCCGGCATATAGTCCGGATGCTCCGATTGGTAGTCCGTACAGATGACCCACGACACTGCGGGCAATTTGTCATTCATCGCGTCGTATTCAAATTGTCCGTCGGATCCGTACGCGATGCCTTTGAGGAACAACGATGAGCGCCGGGGCGCATTTTGAAACACGGCAAAGTTTTCGAGCATGTTGCAGCCGTAGTTGTTCTCCATCTGGTAGACCTTCCACGGCACTCCCGCTTCTTCCAAACGCTCCGCGTAGGTTTTCCAGGTGTAGCCTTGATCCGGCACCACGTTGCTAATGATCGGGCCGTTGCCTGTCGCATCAGGATCGATTGTGCCGGTCATCCAATACATGCGGTTTGGCCAAGTCGGACCCATGACGGAACAGTGGTAGTTGTCGCACAGCGTGAAGCTCTCGGCCAACGCAAATTGGAACGGGATGTCTTCGCGTGTGTAGTAGCCCATGCAATACGGACCATTTCGGCCGTCCGCTTTGCGATGAGCTTGCAGCCATTGGTCCATTTTGCCGCCGTTCCATGCTTCGTGTTGCACCGCCCATGCGTGGCTCGTGGAGGGAATTTTCTGGGCGCTCGTTGCGCGCGTATCAAGGTGGAACGGCAGCAAATATCCTCCTGGGTTTTCCACGTCCGGCTGATAGAGGACCGAGCGCCCATTAGGGAGTTTGAGCGCATTTGGATCGTCAAACCCCCGCACGCCCGCGAGTGTGCCAAAGTAGTGATCAAACGAGCGATTCTCCTGCATGAGCAGCACGACGTGTTTGATATCCGCCAGCGAGCTATTCTTGGGCGCTCCTTGCGCCAGCATGCGGCGCACGTTTGGCGGCATGAGCGAACCAGCCGCAGCGGCGGCGGCTACTTGGGCGGCTCCTTTTAACAAGCGCCTCCGCGTGAGTTTCGCCGCAAGCAAGCTGTGATCGTTTGAGTCGTGCTTCATGTCTACTCCCCCCAATGAGATTCCGGCTGAGACGGCGCAAAGATACCTCATTGCGCGGCGGAGCGGCTGGAATTTTTTATGAAAGATTTATGAACAGTCTTACACGCGGGCAAGCACGCAAGCGCGGTTCGTGGCGAAATTCGCCGCAGGGTTTAAGTCAGTAGGCGAGAAGCAAGAGGGATCCTTCGCCGCGCGCTTAAAGACGGGCGCGGCTCAGGATGACGAATTAAAGAGTGAGGTTTCACCGGACGACGAGCACGCTCGTGGCGTAAGGATCGAGCTTGAGCCGTACTGAGAGATTGCCCGCGTGGCGCGTGGAGTTTATTGGCTCGATGGCCGCAGTCTGTGCATTCCACGACTCCACCGTTTTGCCATTGCTCGCGAGCGTTACCGTATTGATCGGTTGCCTGCGCGCGTTCGTTGAACAGCAGGTAGACGTCGGCGTCCGCCCAACGGCGCTTCATTACTTTCAGCGCAGGATCGGCGCTGTCCAGGCGCACTGTAGCTTCAGGAACAGCGCTGCGAAGTGTCGCGAGGATTGCGTCCGGCACATTCTGCGGCTGCAGCGGCGCCGTTGGCGGAAATTGTGGCGGCGTGGGCGTGGGCGGCAATTGAGCATTTACGATTTTTGCCCACGCGAAATCGGCGGGAGTGGCTGCTTTTGCGTAACGGATGGTTCGCGCCGCGATCCATTTGGGTGCGCCGCCGATAAAGAACACTTTGCCGCCGCCTTGAGCGAACGCTTTGAGCCGCGCTAAGGCTTGCGATGAGATGACAAGAGGATCGGGCAAAATCACCGCGCGGTACTGATTGCCGCTAAGAGTTTCGAAGCTGCCTTTGAGCGCTTTCAGGTCGCGAGCAAGGGCATCATCGCTCACGATGTCAAAATCGATCTGGTGATCACTTAGCAGCCTTTCGGTAGAAACGAATTGAGTATCCGAGGCATCATCCCCTAGCCACATCGAGCTCGAAGGTATGTAAAGGGCCACCGAAGCATCGGGACGGCCCATGGCCATGAGGTAACTCATGCGGCGCACGTAGGTTACTAGATCGGGGAAGCGCGGATCCGCCATGTAACCGGAAAGAGGGCGCGGGCCTGCCGACGTGGAAGGAAAGTACATCATCTCTACGAGGTTGATACCGCGAACGAACTGCTCGTTAAGAATGTAGCGCGCCATCTGCACGTCCGGCTGCGGACGGTACGCGGCAAAGCTTTCAGTGAAAGCACGAGGCTTGCCGTAAACGTGGGAGACCGAGCTTGCAAGCCGCGGGTAATCGGAGACGGTGTCAGTCCAGATCTGGTGCCAGATGGCATCGATACCCGGGACCTCAACCCACCGCATATCGCGAAAGAATGAGCCTTCGCTGTGGGTCAGTTCCATTCCCATCTCTTCGTGGTTGAGGTGCACGTGGTATTCGAGGTGGTTGGCGACGCCCCACTTGCCCTGTGGATCAAAAAAACCGGCGGCAATCATTTTGGAGAACACATCGTAGTAATCGCCCTTGATGCGAAGCTGCTCTGGCGTGAGACGGATGGAAACTCCCGGATTGTTGCGCGAGGGTGTTTGCGCAAACAGAGCCGTGTACGGCTGAATGTCGTAACCCTTCAATTCGCGAAAACGCGCAAAGAAATCGGGAGTCCATGGCAGGCCGGAGATGGAGTAATCAGGCTCGTCGCCACGGAAGCCCATGATTGTTTCCCCGAATTCATCCCCCACCGCCTGCTTGTACTGATCGTGCGTGAACGCAAGGAACTGCTGTGTCGCAGCGGGATCCATGTAGTCTTCGAGCGATTGTTCGGTGTCTTTCACGCGGCGGGGATTGGTGTCAGAGCGCGTGGGCGAAGTGCGGAATTCGTGGTCAACGACAAGCACGGTCCACGTGCCTCTGGGCGCGGTCCAGTCGAGCGTGTTGCCCTGCAGTGCTACTGGAACAGCCGTGCCGTCTTGATTGACGGCGGCGGCGCTCACCGCATCGGGTGAGAGTTCGCGGTGCAGGGCCTCGCCTCCGGCCACGGATATTTTTTGCGCGACCTCGAGCGCCTGCATGCGGAGATTTGGCTTTTCCGTAGTAAATTTGCCGCCGGCAAAACCACTCGGATAGCCGGCATCGTCGACTATCCACACGCGCATGTTGCGCTGCTTCGCCTGTTCGACAAATTGGCGAAAGAAATCGAAGTATTGCGGCGAGAGATAGGCGAACGGCATTCCGAAGCCAGCCTGCACAGTGACGGCTTGAAAGCCAAGGCTGTGAAGCGTGTCGAGATCGCGGTCAACTTCCGCGATGCTGACCGGGCCGTTCAATCCGAAATAAGGTTCGGGGCCATATTCCGGCTGGGGAGACTTCCATTGTGCTACCACGTCAGCTGAAGTCAGATTTTGAATGTGCTGCCAGGGTTGTTGCGAGAGGCTCGCTCCGGCACCGAGTAAAAAGAATCCAGCTGCGAGGGCGAAATAAGACTTTTTCGGCATAAATCGACTCCTTCGCCGGATCAGTGATGTGTTTCGGCAAAGAGAGCGCAACGATACATCATGGTGGACCAGTCCAGCGGCAATTTCTGCTCAATATCGGTGAAAGACACCAAACCGAGAATCATTCGTCCATGCCGGAGTTCCAGGCGTCCGGAGCGGCTTCTTCGAATCGGGTGTGCCGGCTCAGGAAGACGAAATTCATCGTGCCTGTGGGGCCGTTGCGCTGCTTGGCGATGATCAACTCGGACTTCGCGCGCTCTTCGTCGGGAAGATCGGTCTTGTAGAAATTCGGGCGATTGATAAAGAGAACGACGTCCGCATCCTGCTCGATGGCGCCCGATTCACGGAGATC
This sequence comes from Candidatus Acidiferrales bacterium, assembly GCA_035275865.1. Lineage (GTDB taxonomy): Bacteria > Acidobacteriota > Terriglobia > Acidiferrales > UBA7541 > Palsa-295. The sequence goes on from DATEME010000334.1 coordinate 18,646, forward strand.
GGCGAGCTGCGGCTTGCGCTCTTCGCGCTCGGGCGCACGGGTAAGCTGGCTAAGCACGACGATCGGTATCTTCAGCTCCTTCGCCAGACCCTTCAGAGCGCGCGACATGCCCGAGACTTCCTCTTGCCTGTTCGTCGCGCGCTTCGTGCTGGTGGGCGTCACAAGTTGCAGGTAATCGACAATCATGAGCGAAAGGCCGCGGTCACGCTTCAGGCGGCGGGCTTTCGCGCCCATTTCCAGCACGGTTGAA
>DATEME010000335.1:0-3543 GCA_035275865.1 Candidatus Acidiferrales bacterium
CGCACGCGGGCGAAAGCTTCGTGGAAAGGCGGCACACAAAAAGAAGTCGCCAAGCCGGTTTATACCAAGCTTCGCGCCACGTTTCGCACGGAGCCCGATTTCTACTTCGGCACGCGCACGAAAGACGCCCGTATTGAAGCGATCGTCACCAACGAAGGCAGTGTCGATGAAATTGCGGCCGGCGCCGAAGCCGAAGTTGTTCTCGACCGCACGACAATCTACGCCGAATCCGGCGGCCAGGTCGCAGACACGGGTGCGCTCTACGACAATGCCGAATCGCAGCAAGTTGCCGAGGTTCGCGGTGCGTACTATCCCGTGAGCGGCCTCATTGCGCACCGCATCGTCGCCAAAGAAGATTTGCGCGTAGGCGACCGGGTCGCGACTGTCGCCGATGCCGAACGCCGCGCCCGCGACATGCGTAATCACACCGCGACGCATCTGCTCAACGCCGCGCTGCGCAATATTCTCGGCACACACGTCAAGCAGTCCGGCTCGCTCGTCGCCCCCGATCACCTGCGCTTTGACTTCAGCCATTTCGCGGCGGTCGGCCTGGACGAACTTGCCGAAATCGAAGCTCAAGTAAACGAGGAGATTCGCAAGAACCTCGAGGTCTGCACAGACCTGATGCCGCTGGACGAAGCCCTCGGTTCAGGCGCGCTCGCCTTCTTCGGCGACAAGTATCCGGACGCGAACGTCCGCGTCGTAACGATCCCGGACGCGGTCGCGCCGCGCGGCTTCTATAGCAAGGAGCTGTGCGGAGGCACCCACGTTGCCCGAATCGGCGAAATCGGCCTATTCAAGATCGTCGGGGAGCAGTCAACCTCAGCGGGGGTCCGCCGCATCGAAGCGATCTCGGGCGACGAGGCCCTCGCGCAGTACCAGAAGGCGCTGGCCACTCTCCGTAGCGCGGCCAGCCTCCTCAATTCCGGCGAAGAAGAAATTTTAAGTGCCATTCAGCGCCAAAATGAGCAAATTAAGGCCCTGGAACGCCAATTAGAGGCGTCAAAACGCGCCAATTCGGCCACAAAATCGGCTAGCCTCCTCGACCAAGTCCGCGAGGTCAAAGGCGTCAAGGTTTTGGCCACGCAAGTAACTGAAACCGATAGAGATAGCCTTCGCCAAATGATCGATACCCTGCGCCAAAAGCTGGGCTCGGGTGTGGTGGTCTTATTCGCCGCAAACGACGGCAAAGTCTCTGTAATTGCAGGAGTTACAAAGGATTTGATCCCCAAAATCCACGCCGGAAAGCTCGTTCAAGAGCTGGCCAGGCAGTTAGGCGGCTCCGGCGGCGGTCGGCCGGACCTGGCCGAGGCTGGCGGAAAAGACACATCCGCCATAGAAAGTACCTTGCAGTCCATTTACCCGCTGATCGAGCGTTCGCTATAATTCCCGTCGCGCCAGGAACTTACGCCGGGAAATCTTCGCCCCGGCAACGGTTTTTGCGCGCTCATTCGAAGCGAAGTATTCGTTCGAAGTAGGGCGTTAGAGCCTTCCCCAAGGACCATGAGCATCAAGCGCATCGTCGTGGCGATCTTGGCGGCCGGTTACCTCCTATTGCTCCCGATACCCGGCCAAGCCCAGCTCGCATCGTATATAGATGCACACGGTAACCGCATCTATATCAACGGGGATTCACCGAAGCGGCAGAGTAGGAGTACTATCAAGACTCCAGCTCTTCGCGCGGCGGCCTCGCAACCGCTCACGGCTCCCTCTTATCCGAGTCCTCGGATAGAGCGGATCGTCAATGATGCGGCGGCGCGGCACCAGGTGGATCCGGCGCTGGTGAAAGCCGTGATCAATACCGAGTCCGGCTGGAACCCCACCGCGATCTCCAATAAGGGTGCGATGGGCTTGATGCAGTTAATTCCGGGAACGGCAGAACGCTTTGGCGTCGGTAACCCGTTCGATCCGGCCCAGAATGTCGAGGCCGGCACGTCGTACTTGAAGTCGCTGCTGGAACGTTACAACGGCGACCTCTCGAAATCGCTCGCGGCTTACAATGCGGGCGAAGGAGCGGTCGATCGTAGCGGCGGCGTTCCGTGGTTTCCGGAAACACGGCAGTACGTGCGAAAGGTGACTGACGCATACTTCCGGCCTGATTCGGGCCGCAACCCGACGCTCTGGAGCCCGCCATCGACTCCGGTGCGGAAGGAAGTGGAACCTGACGGCCGTGTGATTTTCACGAACGAATGAACCGAACTCTAGAGCTACGAACCCCATTCGCGAAGCGTACGTTCCCCGTCCTCACGGGGATCGCGCTTGTTCTTTTTATCTGCATCGTCCCAGCGCGTGCCGCCGCCAACATCGATAAAGCCGGTGACGCGCGCCAGCAGTTCGCCAATGCGGTGCGCATGCGAACCAGCCTCGAAGGCTATCTCGAAAAAGACCGGTCTGTCTCCGATTACAAGAAGACGATCGACGCCTACCAGAAGGTTTACGACATTTCGTCGGAGGCTGAGGAAGCCCCCGCCGCATTGATCGCAGAAGCCGAACTATATGAGGAGATGGGCCACCTCTACGATCAGAAATATTATGACGCGGCGATTAAGACCTACCTTTCGCTCCTTGACCAGTATCCGAGCGGCCAGTACCGCACAGCGGCGCTATTCGGAATTGGACAAATCCAACAAGACGACCAAAACAAGCCGAAGGAGGCGCAGGCGACATTCCGCGACTTCCTCAAGCGCTTTCCGCGTTCGCAATATGCGGACGACGCGCGCAAGGCCCTGAAAGAAATTGCCGCGGGCAATTCCGGCAAATCAGAACCAGCGACCGAATCAGCCGCGGCTACGCCGGACGATCAGGCCGCACATCCCGCGATGCTCAACGTGACCGACGATCCTGCCGTTGCCGGCACGGTTGTGCAGCCGCGCGAAGACGCCCACCAATTGTCCGTGGTGAAGAACTTGCAGACCACAAACACGCACGACGCAGCCCGCATGATTATTGCACTCGACAACACCATCGATTTTCAATCGGCACGAATCGCGGCTCCTGACCGCATCTATTTTAATCTGTCACGGGCGACTCTCGGTTCGCGAGCGGCCCATGGACAATTCGACACGGAGAATGGCCTGATCCACTCGCTTCGCATCGCACAGAATCGGCCGGACGTGGTTCGGGTCGTCCTCGATGCGCCCGACGCGAAAGACTACACTGCTTACCTGCTGTCGAAGCCGTATCGGCTCGTGATCGACGTAAGCACCCGCATCGGCACGCTGCCGAACCGTCAGGTCGGAATGGTGATTTCGCCTAACACAGGCGCGCACGCAGCCACCACAACCACCGTCGCCGCGACGGCGAGCCAGCCGCACGAAACCCCGGTATCGCTCGAACGTGCCGCCGATGTTCCGCCGTCGACAATCGTGCCGCCTTCCCCTGCAAAGCCGACCGGCGACGGCGACACCTCGCTCACTCGCGCGCTCGGCCTGAAGATTCATCGCATCGTGATCGACGCCGGCCATGGCGGCCACGATACCGGCACAATCGGCCCGCACGGATTGATGGAGAAAGACCTGTGTCTTGATGTTGCGCTGCGACTCG
>DATEME010000336.1:0-9805 GCA_035275865.1 Candidatus Acidiferrales bacterium
ATACCCCAGCCCGCACGGAGTACCGAACGCGGAGCGCCGGACTTGGTCTTTCCGATGCCGTAAGCGATCGCGGCGCGTGGCGCGAAGTCGGCATGATCCGGAATGCCCGTCTGCGTTTCAAAGCGCAATCCGCCGCTGAACGTAATATTTGGACGCCATTGCCAATCGTCTTGGGCAAAGATGCCGGCATCGAAACGATTAGCCGTGGCGACCGGCGAACCGACGCCCAATGTAAAAGCCTCAGGGTAATCCGCCGCGGGCACCGGATTGCCCTGCGATACCGCCGTCTGCGCGGCGATATATGCGGCGCTGCTCGCAAATGTAAACGAGCCATTGGCTGTCGAAAGCGAGGAGTTCCAGTCGGTGACTTCGCGCAAGCGTGCGCCGAACTCGATCGTATTCTTGCCCTTCACCATCGTCGTGTAGTTCTGAAACTCGAAATGATTCTGGCGGTCGATGGTGCGGCCCATCGGATTGCCGCCGCCGCTGACGTAGGCCGGCGCACTGAAAGCTACTCCGCTCAAGACCGGAGTATTGGCTGAATAATCGCGCAGATATTGAAAGCGAGTTTCGTTGACGATCGTATCGTGGAAGATCTGTGTGTCAGAAATCTGCAATTGGTGCTCGTAGCTGTTGGAGTTATAGCCCTGGCTTGGCAAAGCGAAACTAGAAATGCCATCGTTTTGGTCGTGATTTTTCCAGTATTGGTAAAAGACGGTGAGCGTGTTATTTGGCGATAGCTGATAATCGACCGAGCCGCCCATCGACGTGCGATAGTGCGGGTTCACAATGGCTTGCGAACCGGGCGAGACATTGATGGCGTTCTGATCGAGCGCCTGGGCGCCGAGCTCTACATAATGGACGTTGCGCCGCTGCAAAGTGAGCGAAAAAGAAGTCTTCTTGTTCAGCGACCCGCTGAGGTCGCCGCCCTGGAGAAACGTGTAGTATCCGGGACGATCGTTTGACGCAACGAACGGGCTCCAACTGTTGAACGGCTGATCGGTACCCCAGCCGAAATAGCTTCCGTGCAGCTGGTTTGTTCCAGGTTTTGTGAGAATTTCGATCCGCCCGAAGCCAACCGAATCGTATTCTGCGGAAAAGGGGTTTTGATTTACCTTGATCTGGCGAATCGACGATTTCGGCGGCAGTTGCCCGGCCGTAAATCCATTCACATACATCTGGCCGCCGTTTGGGCCGGTTGCGGGACCGGCAAGTGCTTGCAGATCTTGCGCCAATTGATCGGGATCGTCGGAAAGCGCATCGAGATCGTTGCCTTTTAAATTGATCGCACCGGCATTCTTCTCCGGGCTTACTTGCAGCGTCGAAGCCGTATCGGAAACCTCTACGTGCTGCTGTTCGGTTTGGATGGAAAGCGGCGCATCGAGAGTCTGCGGCTGTCCGGCGGCGATAGTGACGCCTGTCTTCTCGAAATCCTGAAAGCCGGGCGCGGCGATTTTTACTTCGTACGTACCCGGCGCGAGTCCACGAAGTTCGTATGCGCCTTGCTGATTCGTTGTGATCGTTTTCGGCTGACCTGAAGAGGGTGCTGCCGTCACGGTCGCGCCGAGCACGGCAGCGCCTGAAGGGTCGGTCACAGTACCGCGTAACGTGCCTGTTCGCGACTGCGCTGCGGCGCCGCACGCGAGTGACACCGCAAAGGCGGCTGCGAGGATGAATGACAGCCTGAGGCGGAGGCGCCCCAATGTTCCCTCCTGTTGCTCTGCTTTCTCACCGGATGCATTAGGCTCCAGTTGAGTTGTTAAGTGTATAGAATATATTTGTGGAATTCACGTGATAGTAAAGAGTGGATCGCACGTAACCGAACTTGAACGATGCCGCAGGGTCGAGCTCGCTTGTTTTTTCTCGCTACTACCCCGTTGCGAAAACGGCTTCTTCTAAAGCCGGCGAGGTTCTGCTAGCGTGATTTGACCAACATGAACGCAAAGCTTCCATCCATCGTGATCGTCGGCCGGCCGAACGTCGGCAAGTCGACGCTGTTCAATCGTTTGACCGGCACGCGCCGTTCCATCGTCACGAACGAACCCGGCATTACGCGTGACCGCATCTACGGCACTGCCGAGTGGGAGGGCCGCCCCTTTGAAGTGGTTGACACGGGCGGAATTGTTCCCGAGGACAAGGCGGGAATTCCCGGCGAGATTTTGCGTCAAGCGCGACTCGCGATCGAGAATGCGACGCGCGTTGTGCAAGTGGTAGACGGCCGCACGGGCCCGTTGCCGCTCGATGCGGAGCTCGCGCAATTGCTGCGTCGTGCGGGTAAGCCGCCGGTAATTGCAGTAAACAAAGTGGATTCGGCGAAGCACGCCGATCTTGCGGCGCAATTTTACGAATTAGGCGACGAAGTCTTTGGGATTTCCGCGGAACACGGATACGGCATCGATACGCTGCTCGACTCGCTGACGACGGATTTCGCTAAGGGTGAGGCAACCGCGTCCAGTGCCGACGTGAACATTTCCATCATCGGTCGTCCAAATGTCGGCAAGTCTACACTGCTCAATCGGTTAGCGGGCGCCGAGCGATCAATTGTGTCCGATGAGCCGGGCACGACGCGCGATACAGTGGACATGGTCGTAGAACGCGGCGGGCGCACGTACCGATTTCTCGATACGGCGGGGATTCGGCGTAAGGGCAAGACGAAGCTGATTGCAGAGAAGTTGAGCGTAATCATGGCGCGGCGACACTTGGAGCGCGCGGACATTGCGCTCCTGGTGGTTGATGGGTCGGTAGGTGTGACTTCGCACGATGCGACGATTGCGAGCTACGCGGAACAGTCGGGACGATCCGTGATTATCGTAATGAATAAATGGGACTTAGCACTTGCGGCGGCGCAAAAAAAAGCCGAGTCAGAAAAAAGAGTTGGCGGGAAAAATTTCAACGCGAATAAATTGATCGCCGATTACGAGACGATTGTGCGAAATAAGTTGAAATTTTTGAGCTATGCGCCGGTCGTTTTTCTATCCGCGCTCACAGGACAGCACATCGAAAGGCTTTATTCTCTTATAGATAGAGTCGCGGACGCGAGGCGGAGGAGGGTGACGACGGGAGAGCTGAATCGTTGGCTGAGCAAAGTGGATTTGGAGCGCGGGACTTCGCCGGCGAGCCGACAAGTGAAGATCTATTACATCACACAGGCGACGGCCGCGCCGCCTACGTTCGTCCTTTTTACGAATCAGGCGAAGCCGTTACACTTTAGTTTTCAACGATTTCTGGAGAACCGGCTGCGCGAAGAATTTGATTTTGCCGGGACACCAATTCGCTTCACGCAGCGACTTAAGAAGCGCGAATCGAACAAGCGCGAGCGCGGTTCGAAAGATGCGGTGCGGCGTTAGCGCCTACAAAAACTGTGCCAAGAATGGCGCGATTGGCGCCATAAAATCGCATAAAGTGGCGCGTTCTTGCCCCAAATGGCTTGAATGGGCACCTAAAAACGCCTACGATACCGGAAATGGCGACGCCCGCTCCAATCCGGATCGAGGAACCCGAGGAGAGGTTATTCCGGATAGGCGAAGTGAGCCGGCTGACCGGCGTGAAGGCTTTCGTGCTGCGGTATTGGGAACAGGAGATTCCCACATTGCAGCCCGTGAAGACGCCGACCGGGCACCGTCTCTACCGCCGGGAAGACATTGACACCGTTTTTGAAATCAAGCGGCTGCTTTACGAAGACGGTTTCACGTTAGCCGGTGCGCGGAAGCATCTGGCTGAAGTGGAAGCCGAGCCGGCGGCCTCCGGCAAACAGAACGGCGAGCTTGGGGTGGAACAGAAGCCCGGCGTGATGACGGCACCGCGCCCGACGAGATTTTCAAAAGCGCGGCAGAAGACCTTGCTCGATCTCCATGAGGAATTGCTGGCGATCTTGACCCTTCTCGAACGCGGGTGATAGGCTGGTTCATCTGCAAGCGGTCGGGACGTGGCGCAGCCTGGTAGCGCGCACGCTTGGGGTGCGTGAGGTCGCTGGTTCAAATCCAGTCGTCCCGACCATCTCCCTCCATTCCAACGTATAGACAGCGTAACCAAACGCGTCGGCGAGCTAAGCCGTGAGTCTCTCTTCCAGAGTATTGATTTGCGCGACGGCAGAACGGGCAAGTCCATCGAACACGAAATAGGCGCCGGGATGATTGGCCGCGAGACGGTTCATTACATTGATCGCATTGCGCATGCCGCTGACTGCAAGCAGCCACTGCGCATCGCCGTGTATCGTACCGGAAAAAATGTCATAAATTGTTTCGGGAGCGCTCATGGGAGGTCCTCCTTTCACACGAGCGAGAGGCCCACTTTAGTAACGATCAAGATAAAATGGCTATTGGGATAAATCTGTAGGGAAGGCACCGGGAGACTACGCAATTCAAAACCGCCCACCGAGAAACGCGCGCAAACTTCGCGCGCAACGGTGGCCTCTACGAAAACTGAAGCAAGTTCGAAAAGCTAAAAGCTGTCCGAAATATGACAGGTTGCGGAAGAAGGCACAAAAGCGGCACCTCAGGGGCTGAAGCCCTTTATTCAGGGGCGCTTTGTGTCGGAGCTGAAGCTCCGACCCCCTAAGAACATCCCGGCCGCCAGATCCAGTGCGCTATTCCCTTCTCATCCGCCAAAACATCCCCGCGAATACATCCAGCCGCTAATATAGCAAGGCTCGCTGTGGCGGATTATGCCGAACTATTTTTTTTTGAAGAAGCGCAGGCGGCCGCGACGCAGGCAATTCGAGACGCACGGCCAGGAGTGGCTGTGCCACCTTTTACTTTTTTCCGATGTCGATGGAGCCTTTGCAGCGCGCGCCGTCGTCGATGACGATGCGCGCCGAGGAAATATCGCCGATGATCGAGCCGCTGGATTTGATCTCGACGCGCTCGCGCGCTTCGACGTTGCCTGCGATCGAGCCATATACGACCACCTCTTTCGCTGCAACGTTTCCTTTTACGCTTCCGGCTTCGCCGATGCTCACCGCCGCGTCGGTCAATTTGACGGGCCCTTCGATCGTCCCCTCGGTGATGAGATCTTCGTTCCCCGTGATCTCGCCTTTGATGCTCAATCCCGGGCAGATGTAGCTCCCGCGCCGCGCCTGCTCCGCATTCTTAAGTTCGTCGAAAATTTTGCTCATGATTCCGCCTTGAACTCCAGGGACTTAACTAATATTAGAGAATTCCGACTCTCACAAGATGCCACAAAACTCAATTCCTCGCCTGTCGGGTTAAACGCACTTCCCATGAGCCATGCACCTACGTTCCGATGAGGGCGTCAATCCCTGTGCCGCACCTGCGGCACTCTTGCGTGTTGCTATGGCGCACCCAGCGCTGACGCGCTCGGTTAAGTTGTGCCGCGCCTCCGGCGCTGGTTGGCACGCCAGAGCGAGGGCGGAGCTTCGATTACGAATCGGTTGAAACGGCGCCAAACCGACACGACTTATCCTTGCCGGCGCGGCCACGCTTCGAGTGCCGCGCTGAAGAGCGGCGGCGCTACGTTTAAATCTTGAACTATTCTGAGTCGAAGACGCCCGACGGAAAGGCGAGCGTCTGACCTCGAATGCCTCCCGGTCTCTACGGCCGCACGCCTGGGATTTTCAGGGTGATGCGGTAGACGCTGGTGCTGTCTGTAATGTAAAGCGTGCGCGCGTCGGGGCCACCCCAGGCCAGATTGGACATTTTTTCAGGCATATCGATGGTGCCGAGATGCTTTCCCTCCGGCGAAAAAATCCAGACACCGCCGGGCCCTGAGCCATATAGATTGCCACTACGGTCCACTTTGATTCCGTCCGGCCCGCCGAGTCGCTTATCGACTGACGCGTCCGCGAAAAGCTTTCCATCCGTCACCGAACCATCCGGCTGCATGGTGTACTTCATCCAGATTTCTCTCCCGCTGTCGCTCACGAAGAGATATTTCTCGTCGGGGGAGAAGGCGATGCCGTTAGGACGCGGCAGTTCCTTGATGATGAGCTGCAATTTCGCGCGATCCGGCTGAGCGCCCGGGGCCTGCTGCAGCGCGCCGGGAATGCGATAGACGCCGTTCACTTGCAGCTGCTTTTCGGGATCGGTGTCCTCCTGCGTGCGCAAACCGTAGGGCGGATCGGTGAAATAGAGCGAGCCGTCCGATTTGTAAACAAGATCGTTCGGGCTGTTCAGTTTTTTCCCTTCGTAGGAGTCGGCAAGAATCGTAACCTGCCCCTTCGGATTTAGAGCTTCGAGCCGCCACACCGTGCGTCCCGCGTGTCCCGCGACGGTGAGCCGCCCTTTGCTATCAAGCGTCATGCCGTTCGAACCCGGTTCGGGACCACCGTACGGCACGGAACCTTTGTATCCGGCAGGCTGCATGAAAATGCTCGTGCCGCCGTCGGGCGTCGCCTCGCGGATGCTGTTGCTCGTGATGTCCGCAAAGAGCAAATAGCCCGCGTGAATCCAAACCGGTCCTTCGGTCCACGTGAATCCGCCAGCCACTTTCTGGAGTATGGCTTTCTCGGGCACGATTGCGTTAATCGCGGGATCGAGCCGCTCGATCTTCGCTGCTTGCGGTTTGCCAAGCTCCGCAGCGAAAATGCTTGCCGTCACGAGCGCCAGCAAACCCGCCAGATAAGAAGCCTTTCTACAATTCATACGCATCCCCCAGATAATCGCGGACCGTATCGCGCTGGCAACGGGCGTGTCAACCGAAATCCAGTGGGTAGTGGATTGTGGGCAGTGGATAGTGACTGCGCTCTGGATTTGAATGCGGAGGTCCGAACGTGTCCGTTGCACGTGCATGACACCGTGCTCGTCAGAACACAGCGAAGAGTGGCCGTGCCACAACTGCGGGCCGAACCGTTTAGGCTCCGGGGCGCTCGCGGACGAGATGGATGGCGCCATTGATGGTGCGCAGGGAGATTTCGCCGCCGCCGGCGCCGAGTTTGGCGCGGAATGCGCCGAGATTCGTGGGCGCGGTTGCGGCGCTGACCGGCAGCTCGGACGAGAAATCGCCGTTCATATTCTGGACTTTCAAATTGGCGCGCGTATTCGAAGGAAGCGTGAGAACGACGGAACCGTTTACGGTTTCGATGTCCATGGGTGCGCCATTGGCGACGGTGCGCAATTGCAGCGTCAAATTTCCGTTGGTGGTTTTCGCGTTGAAGCGGCCGGCGCTGTCCGTGACCTGAACGTCGCCATTGACGGAGCGAAGGTCGCCGCCGCCCTGGACGCCATGAACAAGTACGCTGCCATTGACCGTCTTTACGGCCGCGAGAAGAACACGGAACGGGACGTGGACATGATATTCGACGGTGACGCCGTTGCCGGTACTGCTGGGATATAGAGTGTGAACCGCAACGTGACCCGGCACGCTCTCGACATCAATCTGGACCTGATCGAGATCGCCGGGATCGTTTTGGGCGGTCTTCACGGCGCTGACTTCGACTTCGTCGCGATCCCAGCCTTCGACCTGGACCGAACCGTTGATGTTATCGAGCTGGAAGTTGCCACCTGAGGAGAGCGGGTAGGTCTTGTCAAAAAGTTCGTTGGTCGTGGCGGAGCTAGGGAGCGCAATTGAAAGCAATCCGGCAAGCGACAGAACGGCATAGATTGCCGCCCGTGATAGTGAACGAACGAAAGGCACTTCCTCAGGGGCTAAAGCCCTACGTGTAGAGACAGACTTTATGTCGGAGCTAAAGCTCCGACCCCCTAGCGCCTCTGTCAGCCCACCCGCCCCGGCGAGCAAGCCTTCGGAATGAACGGAGAGAGACTTTGTGAGTCTGCCGTTATGCAGAGCTTCTGTGCGTGTGGTGCGCGTCGTTGTCATCTCGGTTCACCCCTTCTTCGAGGACGGATGCTGCACAAACACCGCGCCGGCTCGCGCGGCACAGGCTAGCGTTGCGATTGCGGGAAGAGCCTCTGCTGCAACTCCTCAAACTGCCTCTGGAGGCCTTCCATTTGTTGCCGATATATCTGCATCTGTTTATCAGCGTCGCTCAAGACGAAGCGGATATTTCCGGCGACGGTGCGGAGGTGAAGCACTTCGCCGCCGCCGTTGAGGTCGGCTGCGGCGTGGGCGACGCGCTGGCCTTGCGCATTGTCGTCATATTGAACCTGGATCGGAAACGCGGGATCGATGATGAAACCGTGGGTTTGGCCCATCTCGACTTGCGCGTCGATCGTAACGGGCATCGTTCGGGCAAGGTAAACGACGATGTCTCCGTTCATCGATTGAAGATCGCAATCGGCAGAGTCCTTCGGCGGAGACATAAACCATGCGGTGATGCCGCCGGTGGCCGTGGATGCTTTTACGTTGTTATCGGCTTGGGTGACGTAGATGCTGCCGTCGGCTGTTTGCAAGGTAGCAGGGCCTGAGCTCCTCGCGACGCGAATTCCGCCGCCCTCGGTCTTGGCGCGGACCAGACCGGCGGCCTCGCCGACCTGAATCTGGCCACCGGCCGTTTCGGCAACAAGATCGGCGCCGGCGCGCTCGAGAGTGATATTACCGCCATCGGTGACAAGATGTGCCGAGCCACCGATCGAATCGGAGCGAATATGGCCGCCATACGTGTGGAGGAAGGCGTTGCCGCCAACTGTGCCGGTGGTGATGTGGCCGCCGCCCGTTTCGGCGGAGAGCTCGCCGGTGACATTTTTCACGCTGATGTGTCCGCCGGCGACGGCGATTAGGCGCGCACTGCCGTTGATATTTCCGGCGGTTATGTTTCCGCCTTGCGTGAGAAGAGTTTCGCGGCCGGCGAGATCGTCAGCGGTGATGTTGCCGACGCCCGTGGAAACATTGAGCGAATAAGTTTTCGGAATTGTCAATTCAAGCGTAACCCACAAGCGACCGGCCGGAACGTGAGTGCTCGTGGCGCCCAAGAGCAAGACACCGCGCGGAATAGCGCGCGAATGCAGCGAGAAACTTTTCAAGAGCACTTCGGCATTTTTCGTCGAGGGATCGGTCTCAAGGTGAACGTGGTAGTCGATCGTGGCCGAATCGTGGGTATGGATGACGATGCTGCCGAGATCGGTCCTGAGACGAAGATACGCGCCGTCATGGGTCGCGACATTGCCGGAGAAATCGCGCGAAGGGCGTTCACTCGCGGGTTGCGAGGCGGCTGCCGCTTGCGCTTGAGAGGCGTCGCCATGATGGGCCGACGTGGGCGACGGGGAAAAAATATTCGCTGCAAGCAAAAAACCTAAAGCAGCTGACGCGGCGTAAGAGACTCTTGGCTTACGGAGTTCGCGCGAGGGCCACGATTGCGGCATGGCTAATACCTTGAGCGAGGCCCAAGATCGCGAATGGCCGCTGCGCTCTGGAGCCGGATGTAGGCGTTGGAATCGTTCTGCATGCGGTCCTGCAGAACCGAGAGCATTTTGTCGGTGGAAGAGACTTCACCTTTGGCAACCATGTCGCGCAGAGAGTTAATCGCTTCGACGCGCACGCCGGGATTTTGATCGTCAACGAGGGCATCGAGGACGGTCTGCTGAATGATGTCCTGCGGCTCGGCGCCGTTGAGGGCTTCGAGGGCTTTCAGGCGGACGGCGGCGTTCTTATCCTTGTGAACCGCATGGCAGAGAGCCGAGCGAACCTCTGGATCGTTGGTGCGCGAGCTAAGCGCTTCGACCGCATCGAGGCGGATATCCGGACAGAAGCGGTCGCCGCCACGAAGAACATTGATTAGCTCGCTTTTCACGTTGTCGTCATTGACCGTGCCCTCGACGGTGAAAGGCTGCTGCTCTTTCATCTGGAGCTGAACCTGCGGCAGCGCGCCATCAAACGAAGGAAGCACGTTGATGCCGGCGACGTCCGCGGCGTGAAGATCGATCGGAGCGGTAATCTGAGGAAGCTGCTCCAC
>DATEME010000337.1:0-2001 GCA_035275865.1 Candidatus Acidiferrales bacterium
CTCCTGCTTCGTGTTTTCGCGAAAAATCCGTGGCTCTGCAACTTTCGACTTTTGCAACACAATCGGCACGAAGCTGACATGCCGCGATGTCCGTCATTGGTCTGTTCTTGAGGTCAAAGCGGACGTTGTAATGACTTCGGACGACTTCCGTTACTGACCGATGCCGTTGAAAAAGGGCTCGTGATTCTCGGCGAACAGTGATTCCGTCCTCTGAGAATTTTAGGGGCGGAGCTTTGCCATGATGGGTCGGCAAGGTGGCGATCAGAGCCAACTGTTTTACCTCTTCAATCTCGAACGGCGCATTCCGGCGTGCCATCTGTTGCGCCGGGTCAATCCGATCGTGACACGGGTATTGGCTGACCTGCGCGGGAAGCTGGCGCCCTTTTATAGCGACATTGGCCGGCCTTCGATCGATCCCGAGCTCATGATCCGGATGCTGATCGTGGGCTATTGCTACGGCATCCGTTTCGAGCGGCGGCTTTGCGAGGAGGTCGAGCTGCATCTCGCTTATCGCTGGTTTTGCCGCCTCCATCTTGATGACAAAGTGCCTGACCACTCGACGTTCTCGGTCAATCGCCACGGCCGCTTCCGCGACAGCGACATCCTGCGCCACGTGTTCGAGGCAGTGGTGCGGGCCTGCATGGAGGCTGGCTTAGTCAAGGGCCAAGGTTTTGCTGTTGATGCCAGCGTCATAGAGGCCGACGCCAGCCGATATCGCGGCAAGGCACCCGATGAGATCGACTGGTCGGCGCCGGAGCGTCAAACCCGCGCGGTCGCCGAGTTCCTGTCGAGCTTGGACGATGAAGATTCCGATACAGATCGCAAGCTGCCAAAGGTGATCTCGCCGACGGATCCTTGCTCCGCATGGACTGCGAAGGCGAACAAGCGCGTCCAGTTTGGCTATGGCCTCAACTACATGATCGACACTGAGCATGCCGTGATCGTCGATGTTGAGGCCACGCCAGCGCGCACCTTTGACGAGGTGGCCGCGACCAGGACCATGATCGAACGGACCGAAGAGGCGCTCGGTTTGAAGCCTAGGCGGTTAACGGCTGATACCGCTTATGGAACTGGCAAGTTGCTAGCTTGGCTCTTAGGCAAGGGCATCGCGCCTCATATTCCAGTGTGGGAACGATACCAACGAACCGATGGCATGTTCCCTCGCACCGACTTCGCTTATGACGCCGAGCGCGATGTCTATATCTGTCCGAACGATCGTATCTTGAGGACTTCGGGAACAGTCCATGATGGTCGTGTCAGGAACTATTTATCACAACCCGGCGATTGCAGGGCCTGCCAACTCAAAGCGCGATGCACGCGCGCGCCGTTCAGGAAGATCGCACGCGACATCAACGAAGAAGCACGCGACTATGCCCGCTCACTAAAGGGCACTCCCGAGTTTGAGCAATCGAGCGATGAGCGCAAGAAAGTGGAGATGCGCTTTGCCCACCTGAAGGTCCAACATCGCTTCGAGCGCATGCGACTGAGAGGCCTCACCGGCGCGCGCGACGAGTTCATCCTCGCCGCCATCGCGCAAAACCTCAAGACTCTTGCAAAACAAACCAGGCGGCCGCCGATAAACCCGTCGGCGGCGTACCTCGTCTGACCGCGTTAGTCGTGTTAGCCTTCAATCGTGAGAACGACTCGTCGCTCCCCCGACTGGAGCGGCGACCAACCCATCCACAAAAAGGCGAATTAAGGCGTTGGCCACCTCATCGCCGACTTTATCAACGGCATCGGTCATTAGCGGAAGTCGACCAACATTAGCGGCACGTCTGCTTAGACCCCATCAGCAGACGTAAGTCGGACATCGCAGCACGTCGGTTTCGTGCCAATTTCGGAAGTCGGACCATGTCACTCAATCAGCGCTGCTCATTGCTGTACTTTGATTCGACACCACTCATCCTGCACTAGCTCCAGAGGCTTTGTCGTCCGCCCAGGCAAACAGCATGATCGCCGCGACGAAGCACAGGATTTTCGAAATGACGTTCAGGGCCAGCG
>DATEME010000338.1:0-21203 GCA_035275865.1 Candidatus Acidiferrales bacterium
AGAAAAACGGCGAATCGCACGAGCCTGCGCTTACCCGAGCCGACAGGGCCAAGAATGGCCTGCTCGACAAAGAGAAAAACACAGGCAAAGGGCAGCAGTTCTGCGAAGCGCAGCCAGCGTGGCGCGTCGAGCCACAGATCGCTGATTTCCCAGTTGAACCACGCCCCAAACGTGAGCAGAGAGACGAAAGCCAGCACGCCAGCGACCACTAGAGCTCGCGGGCGGGCGGAGAATGCGTTGCGTATGGCGGCGCGATTGAAAAACAGCAACACAACGGCCATGACGAGCGCTTCGGAAGCGAGATAGTCGCCGGCGTAAAGATGAATAAATGCCAGCAGATTCACTTTGACCAGCAACAGCACGCCAAACATTGCGCCAATCATGCCTTCGCCTAGAAGGATCCATCGGCTCGGCGCCGTTTGCTCCGGCGGCTCGGGTGCCTCGCCGCCTGCCTTCGCGGCGATTGCGATGCACAGCGGAAGCATCATCGCAAGCCCAACCAATCCAAAGACCGCGCCTGCAAGGCGCACGCGCCCTCGGCCGAATGCGCCGTAGGTGCCTAGATCGAGATTGAGCGCGAGCGTTTTGGGATCGGCTTGCGGAACGAGCGCTTGCATTGCCCACAATTCCGCGCGATGCGCAATGGCGCGATCATCGAGCATGCTGGTGTGCGTGGCGAATGTCGCTTGGACGAGATCGAACGCACGATGCTGCGCGAAATCTTCCTGTGTTATGCGGTCGCCGCCGGCGGCCTTCTGCAATGCCGCGGCCTGATCCTTCAACTGCCACACGTCGAATTGCGCGCTGAAGACGAGCAGGTTCGCGGGCATTCGCCGGGGCATGACCATCGGCGCGGGCGAAATGGCGATCGTGGCCGCGAGCGGAATTTTGTCCGCCATGCGAACGGCGATTTCGCCGCCCATCGAATGGCCAAGCAGGATCGTCTTCGCAGGATCGAGCGAATCGTCGCGCATCAGCGCCGCAACGGCTTCCGCCGCGCAATCCTCCGCGCGCGCGAAGGAGAAGGGCTGCGTGTTATCGCCGTGCCCCGGAAGATCGGGCAAGTACGCGCTGATGCCGTGCCCCGCAAAGTCCTGACCGAGATAAAACATGATCCGGCGATTTGCCGAAAGACCGTGCAGGATAATGACGGAGCCGGCAGGCTCGATATTCGATGGAGGGGTAAGGATGGTCACCGGCAGAAGGCAATTGCCGGCTTGCAAAACGATGTCGCGCCGCGGCAAAGAACCTTCGCGAATCCAATGCGCGCCGAGCACAAGAAGGACCGCTCCGGCTATGGCCAGTGCGAGTTCCCAGCGCTTCATCCGAATATTCTAGCCGAAAGAAGAAACCGCTTTTCCACGGTCGCCGACTTTCACCCTATTTGGTGTGCAGTCCTCAAGATACGCCAAGGTACTGTTTCGCAAGCGCCACGCACTTCTTCACTTCATCCACCGGAGGCTGAGTACCGGCATGCTCATATTCGATGAATGCAGGGATCGGATAGTGTTCGCGCTGAAGCAGGAGGAGCACGCTTTTGATGGGAGTGTCTCCTTCGCCCCATGGTACGGTCGCTCCGTCTTCTTCCCTGGCGCCGGGAGTATTGCGCTTGCGATCCTTCACGTGAAGATTCGTAATTCTGTCGTGGTGTTTCTGAATGAACGCGACCGGATCGCCACCCGCGGCCGTGTAATGACCGATATCCAGGTTCGCGCCAACCCACGGCGAAAGCGCGAATGCCCGCTCGAACGTCTCTTCCGTGGAAAATGCTTCGGGGTTCCACGTCTCGCTGTGCCCGTGCGCTGCCACAATGATCTTATGCTTTTCCGCGAAGGGAACCATGCGCTTCAAATTCGTAAACGTTGTTGACACGTTCACGGATTTCGCTCCAAGCACGGCGGCGGCTTCAAACGTGCGATCCAGTTCCAAATCCGACCAGTCCGGCATGATCAGCGGGTTATAAGCAAAAACGCGGATTTGCGAGCTATCAAACGTTTTACGGACGCCGTGGAAATAGCCGATCGATTCGGTTTCACGCCACATGCGCTGCTTCTCGCGAGCGGCCTTCAACTCATCGCCCTTGTAATATACGAACTCCCAAGCCCACGGATTCCTCGCCGAGCCTCCTTTTGCTGCGGAGCAGCCGAGTTCCGGGTGCGGACACTCACTGGTGGGAGGAAACTGACCCGTCATGATACTCGGCTCGACCGGACCGCCGAAAAGCTCGCACTCGTAGAGACCGCAGGCGAGCATGTCTTTAATGATCTGATCAACGTGACCGTTCCCGTCATTGGGAATTTCGTGGAAGCTGTACGTCTGCACACCGAGTTGCACCCCGGCGATGTAAGACTTGTTTGGCTTCTGCGGCTTCGCTAGAGCCGGCCAGCCCAATACAGACGCAGGCAGCCCCGCCGCTGCAATCTTCAACATGTCTCTTCTAGAACATTGCATGGATATCTCCCGATGTCAGACTGAACGGGAATATACAACTCGAGCCTACGGCATGCAACGAGGATCGGCTACGTTGCAAAAGGAGGACGCACAAAAAGAGGGCCGCGAGATGCGGCCATCCTTGGCATCACAGCGGATTTATCGCTGAGCCAGATCCATCAGAACTACATCGGAACGGGCTTCTGCGCGTTCGAGCACGATTTCGCGACCATCCGAAGAAAGGTCGAAGTCCCGAACGTCAAAATCAGCAGGCAGACTGATTAACTGCCGCCCCACGCCGCTCTGCAAGTCGATTAACCAGAGATTTTTGTGCTGAATCTCGCCTTGCAGCACGAGCAGTTCGCGCCCTCCATTCACGAACGCCAAGTGCCGAGCGCCGCGTGTCAGTGTGAGCGGGGAAAGTGGATGTGGTGCTGCATCCGCGCTAGCAGCTTTCACTGAAAAGTTTGTGCCGATGTCCGGGCCGGAATAAACCATGTAGCTGCCGTCAGGCGCCCAGGCCGGGTCGATCGAATACTCCGAAACGAAGGTCGCTGGGGAACTTCCGTCCACCGGTATGCGAAACAGGTGCGGCACGCCGCGATCGTCCGCTGCGGAGGTAATCGACTTACCGTCGGGCGCCCAGGCAGGCGTGCCCTCCAGCTTGAGAAAACTTGTCACGATTCGTGCATCCGTACCATCGTCTTTCATGGTGTAGAGCAGCGTCTCTCCATGTTCTTCGACCGAGAAGGCGACATTTTTGCCATCGGGCGAAACTGCCGGACCGCCGAAGATTCTCGCTCCTCGCTCATTCCATAATTCCGTACCCGTTCCATCGAGCAGCTTCCAAATGCTTTCGCTCGTATCGGTGGCAGAAATATAAAGCAAGTAATCCGGACCAAAACGCGGGGCCGAGCCCGTGCTGGTTGTCAGCGGAATCTGAACCGGTGCTGCTTGGGCATGGGGATCACCTAGCTGCAATCGCCAAAGCGTGCTTTTCGGATTTGCAAGGGTCAGGACCAGACGTCGGCCGTCGGCGCTGGCCGCGAGCGACGTGTATCGGTCAACGCCGGGTGTCAGCCTGTGCGGAACACGCCGGTCTAAATCGATGCTGTAGAGCCACGGTCCCGAACCATTGGCGCCGGAGGCGAGGTACATTAGGGTGTGGCTGTTCAACAAAACGGGATGACCCACGTACGAGTTCTGTGAAGTGATGCGCTCCGCCTTGCCACCCATCGAAGGGACGCGCCAGATATCCAGATTATCCGGCAAAGCGCCCTGGACGACGTATATGAACGCCGCGTCGGGCGACCACAAAGGAAAGTGCGAGTGAAGGCCGGCCGAGGCCGTAAAGATGAGTTTTCCTTGCGAGGCAAGGCTCGCATCTGCGACATACAGAGGATCCCCGAGTCCGGGCGTGTGATATGCCAGCCTCGAGCCGTCTGGCGACCAATCGAGTTCGGCCGCGCCTGCAAGATAAGGCCTCGGCTGCCCGCCAAGAGTGGGCACAGCCCAGATACTGATGTCGGGAGCGCCGGCCTGCCCCTGCTGACGCTCCCAAAACATGACGAACGAACCGTCGGACGAAAATTCCAGCGAGCGGACCGCCGGATTAACAAGCTCCGGCGCGCTGCCGTGAGTCAAGTTGTGGAATTCTCCTGAACCAACCTGCGTGACCCAGACGTCCATCTTGCCGCTGCGGTCTGACAGGAACGCCACGAATTTGCCGTCCCGCGAGATGGTAGCCGCTTCCGCGACTCCGTCGAAATCCGTGATCCTCTGGAACCGAGCATTCGCGATCGGATTTCGCCAGAAATATTCCGTCGCGCGAAGCCAAAAAACCGCACCAATTGGCAAAATCGCTATCAAAGCGAGGATTACCAGAGTCCGCCAGCCAAAACGCGGCATTTTCGCGACGCGAGGTAGTTCGAGGGGCTCTTTTGCCGCGGCTTTGTCGCCGTTCTCGCGACTCGTTCGGACGCTACGGCTCCTGGCCCATGCGTCTAAATCTGCACGGAACGCGTAAACCGAGCCCATCCGGTCGTGCAGGTGCCGGTGAACGGGCATTCCCTCCCGCTTCTCCCAGCGCTGAACGGTAGTGACATCGCGGTGAAGGTATTCCGCGATTTCCTTCCAAGAATCGAGGCGGTCTTCGGGAGACCGATCAGGTGGCGGCGTGGGAACGGAGGGTTCGCCCATGGACGATCTCCTGATTACCCTAAAGTAGGTAGGCCGCATTGTAATCCCGGAAACCAACCACCGCAAAGCGCGGTATTCGACTGCAAATAGCCCATTCAGCGCCTTACTGTTTGACGAAACCGAAGGAGGTGGCCCACCGTGTCCCTGTTTCCCAACCGATCCAATTTCGGAGGCCACCTGTGAAAAACAAAACATTCTGGTTTGCAGCACGATTCGCAGCAATTTTGGCATTGGCGGCATGCGCTGTTGCCTCTGCTCAGGCGCCGACACCAAGGCATTTCAGCGGCACGATCAGCGATTACACTCCTCAAAATGCCGGAGGGGGCCCGTGGGAAGTTCGTGGGACGTGGTCTTTGAAGTTAAACCATGACGGCACAGCCGATTTTTCAGCGGCCCTGAATATGACACACGATGATTACTGGGTCGACGTGATCAGTCCTGCGTCAGTCAACGACGACACTTCAACAGGTCGCAACCCCCATACCCACCACATCACATTAACGGGCGCGAGTGTGTCGTCAAACGTGGCGGGCTGTGCTGGTCTCTATGTGAGTAACGGAACCCTCGGTCTTACCGGCAATGGGAACACAATGTTTGCGGGTTCGGCGGCTGAAATCTGTATCACGGGAGGTAATGCGGTTTCCTACTCCAACATCACGTTAACCTTCGTGGGGCCCGCAACAGGACACTTTGGACCGCAAGCCATACACGGAGTGGTTCGCAAGACGGCACCCGATGGCGATCATGACGATCACGACGGCGGAGACCACGACGGACAGTAACACGCGCGTCCTACGCTTGGGTTACGCTGGATCCCCCTGACCAGCGCGGTGCAAAAAAAGAGGGCCGCGAGATGCGGCCCTCTTGCTTGCGAAATGTGAAACCGTTCGCGATCAGCCTTCAATCGCATTCTTCGCGTACGCCAGGCACTTCGCAATTTCCTCGACGGGCGTTCCCGAAGCGCGGCATTCGTATTCGTACTCGATGTCCGCCGGGAACGAGTATTTTTGCGACTTTAGCAGTTGCAGCACGGGCTTGATCGGCGTATCGCCCTGCCCCCACGGATAGTTGTTGACGCTGATGTTCGTCCGTATCGCGTGGAAATCGCTGCTTTTCTTGCGATCCTTCAGATGTAAGTTCGTGATCTTCGCGTGATTCTGCTTGATGTAAGCCACGGCATCGTAGCCCGCCGCCGTGAAGTGTCCGATGTCCAAATTGACGCCGATATACGGGCCGAACGATATGATCTCCGCGAACGTCTCCGGCTTCGCAAACTGGATGGGATCTTCCACGTCATCATGGCCGTGCCCGCCCCACATGATCTTGTATTTGGTTGCAAACGGCGCGACGCGCTTTGCCACGGGCACGGTTGAAGTGGACGAAATCGCCTGAACGCCCAGATCTCGCGCCATGCGGAAGGCGTAATCGATATCGTCGTCCGTGATATTCGCACCCATGTTGTAGCAAAGGATGCGCAGGTCAATGCCCGCATCGTCAAACTGCTTGCGAACGCCCTTCCACGTAGCGGGTGTTGCCGATGCGCGCCACTCTGCGACCTTCTTCTGCGCATCCTGCATAGCTGCCTGTTGTTCGGGCGTCATATTGCGCCCCCTGCCGCCACCCTGACCGCCGCCGCGAGCCGCTCCCTCGGCTGGCGCCGCAGCGCCGCCCTCAGGCGTGATCACCATCGGCGTATTTTCGCAGCGGGGAAGCAAGCCATCCGCTCCGAGCGTCTGTGGCTGCTGCTGTCCGCGGCCGCCGCCAAAACCGAAGCCGGCGGATGGAGCGCCCGCCAGCGATTCCGCATGATTTGACATTAATTCGCAATTGCTGAGACCGATCTTCACCATCGAAGGAATGATTTCGCTCGCCTGCATTCCGGCAAAGCTATAAGTGATCACACCGATATGAACGCCATCAAAATTCGAATCCGGCTTGCTTTGCGCGAACAGTTCCCTCCCCGACAAGGCAAACGCAGCCAAAGGCAGACCCGCTACCGCAAATCTTCCGAAGTCCCTTCTCGTAATTCCATTGCTCATCAAACGCTCCTTTAGGCTCCCTCGCTGCCGGAGCCGATGATTGGCGCACTATATCAACACGCTGTTCGCGTGTTCAAGCACGGCGTCACTTGCTAGAATCGAGATGCGCATTATTTTCCGCTACAACATAGGAAAGGACGACCGAGTGGGGCAAATCGTTTCACCGGACAACCTGATCGAACTGCGAAAGGAATGGCGGCGCGATGCGAAGCGTGTCGTGCTCGCTGCGGGTGCGTTTGATTTGCTTCATCCCGGCCATATTCGTTTGCTCGAACAGGCGCGTTCGCTTGGCGATGTGCTCGTTGTTGCCGTCGAAGATGACGCCGCCCTGCGCGCCGCCGAAGAGCGACCGGCCAAGAATCCGGCAGGCCGTCCCTTGCTTCGCCCCGTCGTTCCGCTGGAAGAACGCGCGGAGATCCTCGCGGCGCTGTCAGCCGTGGATTTTGTCACCGGGCTGCGAAATATTCCGGTCGGTACGTGGATCGAACGTTTTGTGCCGGACATCTATGTCCAGGGAGGAAGCACCTCCGGGGCGAAGCGTGCGCAAACAGCGCCGCACGATCAGACAGACGCGGGCGGGCCATCGTTGGTTAGCATTCCGCTCGAGCCCGGATATTCAACCGCACAGCTGATCGAACGCATCCAACAATCCAGGCAATGATCCTTCCCTTAGTTTCCGAGCTTCTTTCGCGTGTAGCACGCTGCCCTGCGGTAGATAACGCCGTGGAGTCGCTGCGCCGCGGACGTCCGGGCGGCGGCATTTCCGGCCTGACGGAATCGGCCAAGGCGCTTCTTGCGCCGATGATCTGCTCGGAACTGGGCAGGCCCACGATTCTGCTCGTCGAATCGCCGCAACGGGCCGAGGACCTGCTCGCGCCGGTTCGCTGGTTTTATCGCGCACTCACGAACAAGCCCGGGCGTCGCGTGGCGCACTTGCCCGCATACGAGGTGCTTCCCTACGAAGGCCGGTCGCCGCACGCCGAAATCGCTGAAGAGAGAGCCGTTTCGCTGTGGCGATTTGCTTCGGGCGAAGTCGACCTGCTGATCGCGCCGATTCACGCAGCACTTTGGCGGCTCAAAGGACGCGAATACTATCAGCGCCTCGCGCTCTCTATCGCTCGCGATCAATCCATTCCTTACGAAGAGATGACGAACTTCCTCGCGGGCGCCGGGTACGATCGCAAAACGACATGCGAAATGCCCGGCGAATACGCCGTTCGCGGCGGAATCATCGACGTTTTTTCGCCCGAATCGCCGCAACCGCTTCGCGTGGAACTGCTGGGCGATACGATCGAGTCGATCCGCGCCTTCGATGCGAATACGCAGCGCTCCACCAATCCGATTGAACGCGCCACGCTGCTACCGCTCTCCGAATTCGTCCTTGGCGCCGAAATTCTCGAGCATCAGCGCGTTGCCGCGGGCTCGTCTGACGGCTCCGGCCGCGAAGACGAAGGCCTCCCTGCCGGCTACTATCCCGGCTGGGAATTTCGCACAATGGCGCGCGAGCAGCGCAATGCCGTACTTTTTGACCTTGCCGCCGAAGCGGTGATCCTCGAAGACGAGCCTCCGCTGCTCGAAGAGGCTATCGAGAAATACCGGCGCGAACTTGCCGAGGCGTTCGACGAAGCCGAAGATGCGCTCGCGGAGCCCCCGAATCGCTACATTCTCGATGAAGAAGAATGGCAGCTCGCGCGGCAAATGGTTCCGCGACTTGGGACCGAACATCTTGGGCTTGCGCACGACTCCGAATCGCAGCGCGCTCTGCAAACGCAGCCCACGACGAAGCATCACGGCAACGTGCAGGCATTTATCTCGGAGATTCGCAACCGCATGACTGCGGGCGAGCAAGTGGTCGCTTCGGCCGCGAGCACTGGCGAATTGGAACGCTTTGCCGACATCTGCCACGAGTACGAAGTGCCATATCGCGTTGGCGAACTGGAAGAAAACACGACAGTGACGCGCCTGGCCGAAGAGGGAACGTCCAGCGGCATTGGCGCTCCCGCCCTCGTACTCGTGAAGGCGCCGCTCGCGCAAGGCGTCGTTTTCAACGATGCGAAGCTCGCGCTCTATGGCAACGCCGATCTCTTCGAGACCACTCCCCAACCGCAGCGTCCGCGCTCACGCCCGAAGACCGCCAGCTTCTTCAGCGATTTCTCTGACCTGAAACCCGGCGACTACGTCGTTCACGCCGATCATGGCATCGGACAATTCGAAGGGCTGCGCCAAATCACGAGCGAAGCCGCCACGGGCGAATTCATGCTGCTTCGCTACGCGGAAGACGCCAAAGTCTACGTTCCGCTCGCGCGTCTCGATCTGATCCAGAAATACCAGTCGCTTGGCGGTGCGCCGCCGGCGCTCGATAAGCTCGGCACGACCGTCTGGGAAGCGCGCAAATCGCGCGTTCGCAAATCGATCGACGACATGGCCGAGAAGCTTCTGGAGCTATACGCCGAGCGAAAAGCCTCGACGGGACACGCGTTCTCGCCCGATTCGAATTTCCAGCGCGAATTTGAGGATGCATTCGATTTCGAAGAAACGCCAGACCAACTGCGGGCGATCGCGGAAGTGAAGCGTGACATGGAATCGCCGCTGCCGATGGACCGGCTTCTCTGCGGTGACGTCGGCTACGGCAAGACGGAAGTCGCCATGCGCGCCGCGTTCAAAGCCGTGTCGGATTCGAAGCAGGTTGCCGTCCTCGGGCCAACCACGGTGCTGGCTTTCCAGCATTTTGAGACGTTCCGGGGGCGCTTTGCTGCTTTTCCCGTGCGCATTGAAATGCTCAGCCGCTTCCGCTCGGAAAAAGAACAGAAAAAAGTGATCGAAGACCTCGAAGCCGGCAAAGTCGACATTGTGATCGGCACGCACCGAATTCTTTCGAAAGACGTGAAGTTTGCCGATCTTGGGCTCCTGGTCGTCGATGAGGAGCAGCGCTTCGGCGTTGCGCATAAAGAGCGCATCAAGGAGCTTCGCAAGAATGTGGACGTGCTGACGATGTCCGCCACGCCGATTCCACGCACGCTGCACATGTCTCTCGTTGGACTGCGCGACATGAGCCTGATCGAGACGCCTCCCAAAGACCGCCTTGCGATCCAAACGACGGTCGCACCCTTCGGCGAAACGCTCGTCCAGCGCGCAATCAACGAAGAGCTTAGCCGCGGCGGGCAGGTCTTTTTCGTGCACAATCGCGTCGAATCGATCGGCGCAATCGCCACCATGGTGCAAAAGCTCGTGCCAAAGGCGCGCGTCGTCGTCGGCCATGGCAAGATGAAGGAGACAGAGCTGGAAAAAGTGATGATGAAATTCGTGCGTGATGAGGCGGACGTGCTCGTCTCCACGACCATTGTCGAAAACGGCCTCGACATCCCGCGCGCGAATACCATCTTGATCAATCGCGCCGATCGCATGGGACTTTCCGAGCTGTACCAGCTTCGCGGCCGCGTGGGCCGCTCCAATCAGCGCGCCTACGCTTATCTGCTCGTGCCGCAAGGCGTGACGCTTACCGGAATCGCGCGCCAGCGCCTCGCCGCGTTGAAAGAGTTCAGCGATCTCGGCGCGGGTTTCCGCATTGCTGCGCTCGATCTGGAATTGCGCGGCGCCGGCAACCTCCTCGGCCGCGAACAACACGGCTATATCGAATCGGTCGGGTTCGATATGTACTGCCAGATGATGGAGCGCGCCGTCGCGAAAAAGAAGGGCGAGAAGGTCAGCGACGAACGGCGGACCACGCTCAACCTGGGCCAGGAGGTCCGCATTCCGCCGGAATACATCGAAAACGAAAATTTGCGTCTCCGCATCTATAAACGTATCGCCGGGGTTACGTCCGAAGCGGAGCGCGACGACGTTCGACGCGACCTCGAAGATCGCTTTGGGCCACCTCCGCCGGCGGTGAGCAATCTGCTCGACTACGCGCTGCTCAAGGCCCTGGCGGAAAAACTGCTCGTCGCGTCAATCGACCGCCGCGGCGACCAGGTGGCGTTGAAATTTTATGACGATACGCCGCTCGGCCCCGAATCCATGGTCGAGCTAATTCGCAAACGCCGGGATCTGCGTCTCGATCCGGCGGGCATACTTTGGATGAAATTTAAGGGTTCTGACGGCGGCGCGATGGGTGCCGTCAGAAATGTTTTGCTGCAATTGCAGTCGTAAGGCCTGCCCGGCGTCCTCAGCCGCCGGTTTTTAGGGGGTCGGAGCTTCCAGCTCCGGCGTAAGCTGCCCATTAACCATGGGCTTCAGCCCCTGAAGAAGCGCCTTCTGCTTTTTTCCGCAGACTGGCGCGCTTGCTACTTCTGAGAAATCGGGGTTAAGATTCGTGAGAGTGAAAGCCATGAAAATTGGAAATGCTGTTCGGGGCGCCGGTGCGGCTGTTGTCTGCGCGGCCCTTTTATTCGTTTGTCCGGCCGAACTTTCGGCCCAGACTACGAATGCCAAAGGCACGGTGATCGAAGAGATCATCGCACGCGTGAACAACGAGATTGTCACCCTTTCCGATTACAACAAGGCGATGAAGGCCGTTCCGCAGGAAGCGCAACAGGATTGCGCTTGTAACGGCGCGCAATTACAGTCGGCCATCGCTGAGTCGCAAAAAAACGTACTTCGGGGCATGATCGACCAGCAACTCCTGATCCAGCGCGCCAAGGATATGAATATCGACGTCACCACTGAAGTGGTGAATCGCCTCGACGAGATTCGGAAGCAAAATAACCTCACCACGATCGACGATCTGCAGAAAGCCGTTGAGCAAGAGGGTGAATCCTGGGACGACTTCAAACAGCAGATCACGAATAACGCGCTCACCCAGGAAGTGATTCGCCAGGAAGTCGGGCAGCAGGTCAACATCGGCCCGGACGACGTGCAGGCTTATTACAACGCGCATAAGTCCGAATTCAACCGCCCTGAGGAAGTGGTTCTATCTGAAATCTTTTTGAGCACGGACGGCAAGACGGGAGCGGACATCGACGCGGTGAAAAAGCGCGCCGAAGATCTGCGCGCGCGCGCGGAAAACGGCGAGGATTTCGCTACGCTCGCAAAGCGCTACTCGGAAGACCCGCAAACGGCGGCCAGCGGCGGGCAACTGGGCGTTTATCAGAAAGACGGCTCTCTTGCGAAACCGATCGAAGACGCGGCCTTCGCCCTACAGAAGGGCCAAGTCACCGAACCGATCCAGACGAAGACCGGATACATGATCCTTCACGTCGATCAGCACTATGCAGCCGGCCAGCAGGCGCTCGAGGTGGTTCGCGACGAAATCCAGAATAAGCTCTACGAGCAGCAGATGGATCCTGCGATGCGCAAGTACCTCGCGCAACTGCGCGAAGAGAGCTATGTCTGGGTTAAGCCCGGCTATACGGACACCGCCGCAATTCCCGGTGCAACAGTTATCCAGGAAGTCGCGCCGACCCCGGACGTTCCCGACAAGAAATCCAAGAAAAAAATCCCGTTCCCCAAGGTCGGCGGCTGATGAAGACCGGCTTCGTGCGTGATCTCGCCGATGGGCAAGCCGTGGTTTCGCTGTTTCTCGTCCACGAAAAGGAGGTTCGCACGTCGCCGCGCACCGGCAAATCCTGGCTGCAACTTTCCCTCGGCGACCGCACCGGTACGATCTCCGCGAAAATGTGGGACAACTTCGACGCGCTCGTTTCCACATTCGAGTGCGATGACGTGATCCACATCCGCGGCCGCGTGAAAACCTACAACGGCGAAAAGGAACTCACGATCGAGCAGATCGTTCCCGCCCGCGAGCACGATTATGAGATGGGAGATTTTCTCCCGCACACGAAGTACGACGTCGAAAAGCTCTATGCCGACCTGCGCGCCGCCGTCGCCTCAGTGGCCAATCCCTGGCTGCAAAAACTGCTGGCGAGCATCGTCGACGATCCCGACATTGCACCGCGTTTCAAGCGCGCACCGGCGGCGATGTCCATGCACCACGCCTATGTAGGCGGCTTGCTCGAACACGTCGTCAGCCTGCTCGGCCTCGCAAACGGTCTCTGCGCGCATTACGCCGAGCTCGATCGCGATCTCGTCATCACGGGCGTAATCCTGCACGACGTTGGCAAGACCGAAGAGCTTCGCTACGCGCGTCGCATCGATTACACCACCGAAGGCCGCCTGCTCGGGCACATCACCATCGGCGTCCAGATCGTTCGCAAAAAAATCGATGCAATCGCCGGTTTCCCGAAGCCGCTGGCTGTCCTCGTCGAACACCTGATTCTCAGCCATCACGGCTCGCTCGAATTTGCTTCCCCCGTCGTGCCGCAGACGCGCGAAGCGCTCGCGCTCCACTTCCTTGACGATATCGACTCCAAAATGGCCGCGGTCCGCGCCACAATTGAAGCCGCCGAATCCAGTGGCGCCGTCTGGACCGACAGAAATCCCGCGCTGCGCCGCGCGCTTGCACGCGCCGATCAATATCTTGCCGGCGCGCCCGAGCAAAAATCCGAGCCGCAGCCGAACGGGAATTCCGCTGTGAAGGTCGAAGTCACGGTGAAAAACGCATGAACCTGGCTTTTCAGGGCCTCGGAGCTTCAGCTCCGACATATAGCCAGCAGTTACATTAGGGCTTCAGCCCCTGAAGAAATGCCTTTCGAGAATGCACGATCACGATCAGAACTCGGTAAAAAACGCATGAGCGATGGGCCTCTTCGCCGCGCCGTCCTCGATCTCGCGCCGCTCGAGCTGGACTGCATGAACACGCTCTGGCCCATGGGCGAAGGCACCGTGCGCGAAATCCGCGAACGCCTTGCCGAGCGCCGCCCGCGCGCCTATACGACGATCATGACGATCATGGATCGCCTCGCGCGCAAAGGCATCGTCGAGCGCCGCAAATCCGGCCGCGCCTATATCTATCGCGCCAATCTCAGCGCCGAAGACGCCCGCGCGCAGGCGCTGAGCCAAGTCGTAGAAAATTTCTTCGGCGGCTCCAAGGAAGCCGTAAAAGCCCAACTCGACGGCCGCGCTGTCCCCACTAACAATTCGTCATCCTGAGGGACGCGAAGTGGCCCGAAGGACCTCTCTTTTTTTGCACTCGGATTGCTCGCCGCCGTAGGCCATCACCGCTCGAATGTCTTCCGTAGTTACGTTCGGATAATCTTCGCGCAACTCGTCTTCGCTCGCGCCTTCAGCGAGCTTGCGCAAGATGAGATCCACCGTGATGCGCGTGCCGCGAATGACGGGTTTGCCCATCATAATCGTCGGGTTAACTTCGATGCGCTCAGTCGTCATTGGAGTTCTCTTACCCATCGTAACGCCGCTGCTCTAAACCATACAACCACGTGCGCTGGTCGTTGCTTGCTCCTTGCTTCCTTCCTCCCCTCAGGCAAATGCGCTAGAATTTCACAAATGTTCCCCCAGGAACTCAAAATCCGCCACGTGCCCGTCCGCCCGGCAACCATCCTCGCGCCGATGGCCGGAGTGACGGACACCGTCTTCCGCCGCGTGATTCGCGGCCTTGGCGCTTGTGGCCTCATCATGACGGAATTCACCAGCGCCGAAGGCCTTACGCGCCAGTCCGCGCGCACGCTGCATTATCTCTATTTCGACGAAGACGAGCACCCGATCGCAGCGCAAATCTTCGGCGCCGATCCCTCCGTGATGGCATCCGCCGCGGCCCTCACCGAAGACCTCGGTTTCGATCAGGTCGATATCAATCTCGGCTGCCCGGTAAAAAAAGTGGTGAAGTGCGGCGGCTCGGGGCTTCTGCGCGACCTGCCGCATCTGGAGAAATTGTTCGGCGCGGTCCGCGATGCGGTGAAAATTCCGCTCACGATCAAAATCCGCTCCGGCTGGGACGAAAACAACATCGTCGCCGTGGACGTGGCGCGCATGGCCGAACGCATCGGCATTGAGGCCATTGCAGTACACCCGCGCACACGCATGCAGGGTTACGCCGGCAGCGCCGATTGGAACGTGATTCGCCACGTGAAGCAGTCCGTCCGCATTCCCGTGATCGGAAATGGCGACGTTCGCACGCCGCAGGACGCCGTGCGCATGATCGCCGAAACCGGCTGCGACGCCGTCATGATTGGCCGCGCCGCATCGTCAAATCCCTGGATCTTCCGCCAGATCGCCGATTACGTCGCGACCGGCCAGTACATCCAGCCGACCGAGCAGGACCGGTACAAGCTGCTCGTCGAATATTTCCAAAGCCTCATCTCGGCCGAAATGCCCGACGCAATCGGCAAAATGAAGCAGTTCGCCACGCTGTTCACTCATGGCATCCGCAACGGCGGCGAACTCCGCCAGGGCGTCCACCACGCCACCACGACAACCGAAATCCTCGCCCGCGTCGACGCCTTCTTCACCACGAACGCGAATGCCCCAGCTACCTCCGCATAACTTCACAATTAAAACCGAAGGAACTCCTATATTTTTCGAATGTTGTAGCCGCTGAGGCAGCGGGTTGCTCTCTGACCAGCGCCGTAGGCGCGGCACAACTTAGCCCAGCGCGTGAGCGCTGGGTCCGCCGCGGAAAAAAGAAGGAGCACCGTAGGTGCGGCACAAGCTACATTCCGTCGCGAAGCAGACGGTTTTGCCATGCCTGGGAGTAGGAATATGCATTCACCTTCACGATCTCCGCCACATTCGCATGAGAATGCTTAAACGAGCGCCTTCACCTCGACGCGCCGGTACCAGATTTCCGCAAACTCGATCTCGATGGCGATTTTGCCGCGCGTCAGCGGAATGTATGAGCCCGGATTCTGCGGGTCCGGTTGTTGCAGGTTAGTGGCGAGGTTCACCGTCCGTCCGTTCACAATGTGCTCGGCCTTGTCGCCCTGCCAAATCACTTCCACCGTGTTCCACTGATCCAGCAGCTCGAAATCGCCGTCCTTAATGAATCGGCCTCCGGTTGGTTCAGGCGGCGCTTGAGCCGCCGCGGAGCCGCCCGCGCGGCCTGGTCCACCCGAGCTCTCCGCCTTCGGCCATCCGGTCAACGGATTGATGCCGACTCCAAATAGACCGGCCCCGTGCCGCGCCTGAATCCCGCGAACGCCGCCCACCAGGAAAAAATCCCCCACGTCGCCTTCCTCGATCTGGCACTCCACGCAGGTCGGCCACACTTTGTCCTCGCCCACAACGCCGTAGAGCACGCCGTTATCGCGCTTCGGCGTAAACCGCGGCGCGTGGCGCTTCATGCCCCATTTGTACTCCACGCGGATGTGCACGTTCTCGAACTCCTGGTTCGTCGCGATATAGCCGGACTCGACCGGATCGTCGCTCTCATCGTTTCCCAGGATGTGGAGCATCTGCTCCTCCATGGTCACCATGTTCCGCTTTTCCGCAACGCCCTTCCCTGATTTCTGCAGCATCGTGTACCAACCGCTCAGATCGCGCCCGTTGATCAACGATACCCAACCATCCGCGCCCGCTGGCGGCAAGGCAGGCGGCGTCTCCGATGTCTGCGCCAAACTGCGATAAGGCATCAGTGCAGGAACCACAACAAGCGGTGCGCTGGCTTTCAAAAAATCACGGCGACGCATAGTATCCTCCGGATAATCGCTTCGTGGCACAGCCGCTCCCGGCTGTGTGACTTTCGTTTTGTAGCGGCCACTTTTGCGTGGGCGCCTTTGCGCGCTGCTCTGCAATAGCGGCCAAAGCGCCCGATCGTGCTGCGAAATCGCGCGAAATCTACCACACGCCAGCACCACGAGCAACAAAACACAGCTTTCAGGTATTCACTGCGCCGTCGGTTGTGGCACAACCACTCTTGGCTGTGCGAATTTCGTAGTGCTTGTCTGTAGCGGCCGACTCGCCTTCCAGTCGGGCGCTTTGAATTAGCCTTCCCGTCTCCCTCTGCATTCGCCGCATCGCACGCTTCGAATCGGGCCGGAAATTGCGGTTTCCCTCGCGCCCACCAAACAGACCCTTCCCGCGTCAAACAACATTGCCGTCACAAAATCCACTTCTCAGGCGTTGTTACGCTATGAGCTCGCGCAGTGACATAACCGACCTGGTCGATGCCGTCACGGCGCCCGAAGTTCGCTTCGACTTCGAGGCAACATTTCGCGCTCAATATCCTCGAATCGCTCGAGTGATCTCCAGAGTCGTCCGCGACCCAGCCCGCTCCGAAGAGCTCGCCGTCGAGGTTTTCCTGAAACTGTGGCGAAGCCCGCGCGCCCAAGGGGACAAGACGGACGGTTGGCTCTACCGGGTCGCCGTGCGCAAAGCGCTGGATGAACTTCGCCGCCAGACTCGCCGCGCGCGTTACGAACGCCTCTTCGGCCTCGGCCAGCCTCCTGCAAATCCCGAGCAGGCTCATGCCGCAAACGAAGAGCAGCAGCGCGTCCGCCTTGTCCTGGCGTTCATCGAACGCCGCCAAGCCGAACTCCTCCTCCTCCGCGCTAACGACCTCAGTTATGACGAAGTAGCCGCCGCCCTTGGCCTGAATCCGGCATCGGTTGGCACGCTCCTAAGTCGTGCGCAACAAGCTTTTCGAAAGGAGTATGTGAGACGCTATGGACAGGAATGAATTGAACGATTGGATCGAACAGCGCCTTGCGCGTCTCGATGCGAATACCTGCGAGCCGAATACCGATCGCGCCTTCGCCCGCCTGCAATCTCGTCTTCGTCTTTCTGCGGCGCGGTTTAGCCATAACCACCGCCTTGGCCGCTCAGGGGGTCCGAGCTTCAGCTCCGGCACAAACGCTGCGACAAGCCTGAGGGCTTCAGCCCCCGAGGCTGGGAAAAAACTCTGGCTCGTCGGCGCCGCACTTGCCGCAGGCGCTTGCCTATGCCTGCTTGCGTTTCCTACCTCACGAGACGCAGTCCAGCGCCTGTTCGCAACTGGCGCCAATTCAAAGATCGTCTACGTCGGCCAGGTCTACGCCGACCTCAAAACGATGAAGGATAAGCAGCCCGAAACTGATTTCACCCTGAAAGACGCCGAAGGCCGCGACGTCACTCTCTCCGATCTAAAAGGCAAAGTGGTTCTGCTGAATTTCTGGGCCACGTGGTGCGAAGGATGCAAAACCGAAATTCCCTGGCTCATCGAATTCGAGCAGAAATATAGGGACAAGGGATTGGCGGTGATCGGCGTTGCAGAAGACGCAGACAGCTGGAAATCCGTCGGACCGTACGTCAAGGAGACGAAGCTCAACTATACAGTTGTCAGTGACGATGACGGGAGCGTCGCGAACCGCTACGGCCTCTCCGGCATGCCCGTCACCTATCTAATCGACCGCGACGGCAAAGTCTCCGCCGCCTCCGTTGGCATCGTCAACAAGAAAGAATGCGAAGCCGAAATCCTCCGCCTCCTCGGGAATTAACCACCCCACCTGCTGCAAGACGGGAGCATAGGTGTGGCTACTTGGTGCGCCCGGTTTTCAGTACCCGACCATCGCGCTGCCGGATGTCGGCAATTGCCACCCCGCCGACGCAAGTGCCGGGGGGCTCCCCTGGGCAAAGAGTTCCGCCCACGTGCCAAATACCGCCAGCCAGATTTGCGTGGAATGGCTCCTCCGACTGGATGACTTTCTTGCCATAGATTTTCGTCAGTGCATCTTCAGCGATCCTAACCGCCGTTGCCTCGTCAGGAACCGCGATGGGAGGACGATTGTTCGTCTGTTGGGCGACAGTGCTTCCCGTAATCACAATCAACAAGATCGTCAGCCACGCTCTTCGTCTCATTGGGGGGAACTCTACATCAGATCACGGCCACGTGTCGTCATTCGTCATAACTCCCGTATAGTCCCGCAAACCGGACATGTGGCGCACCAGAACGGAAGGAGCCGTAGTGAGATTCAGCGGATGTGCTCTTTGCCACAACAGAAGCCCTAGGTTAGACGCCCAGGGAACCAGAACGGCAACAGTCATAATGCGACGGTTAGCCGTTATACTCTTCCCGCGCTCTTCTGCGTCGCCCGGCGATCAGCCTTATAGCAACAAGGCCATCACGCGCAACATCTGTGCAACATCTATGCTTGAAGTTCTCGAACGCGAGTGGTAAATTGCGCGGCCAACGTAGAAGCGAGGTTTGGAGGTGGAGCTTGGCGATTAGAAAGCTAGTGGTATATATCGGTGTGGCTGTGCTGCTTGGCGCGGCCGTTCATGTGATGGCGCAGGAGCCGGCCCCTCAGGGCGAGGGGCAGCCGGCACCCGCACCTGCAGCGCCCGCAACTCAAGGCGGGCGTGGCGGACGTGGGGGAGGCGGTCAAGCCGGTCCCGGGCGTCGCGGAGGCTTTCCGCAATACACCCGTCCACTCGCAACCGAGGATGTCCTCGCGCGCGGCAAGTCCCTATACGATGCCCAATGCGCTTCCTGTCATGCCCCGGACATGCGGGGCGTTCTGGAAAAGAATGGTCCTAACCTGCTGCAGTCGGCCGAGACCATGATGGACAAGCAGGGCGAAAGGGTCGCGGCGGCCATTGCCAAACATACCCCGCCGGTCAATCTCCCCCAGGACGATACTTCAGCCATCGCCGAATACATCCACAGCATCCAGGCCACGATGGGTGGCCAGGGCAGCCCTCCGGGAAGAAATCCGGTGGGACTCACGTACGACATCCTTGTGGGCGATCCGGCGGCTGGTCAAGCAGCCTTCACGAGGCTCTGCTCGAGCTGCCACTCGGTCACCGGCGACTTGAGTGGCATTGCCACAAAATACCCCGATCCGCGCACTCTGCAGAATACGTGGGTCTCGGGCGGCGGTGGTGGCGGTCGTGGAGGCCGCGGTTTCGGTGCAAGCGGCGAGCAGGTGACTGTCACGATGCCGGACGGCGAGAAGATCGAAGGCAGCCTCGTCCGCAAGGACGATTTCCTTGTCATCCTGACGCTTGCCGACGGCACGCGCAAGTCGATCGCCCTCGATAACGGAGTTCCCAGAGTGGATGTGAAGGATCCCCAGGAGGCTCATAAAAAGATGGTGCTCCTGCTGGACGACCCAGATAACAAGAACATGCACGACATTACAGCCTATCTGGCGACCATCAAGTAAAGGAGCAAGACGAAAATGAAGAAGCTATTTTTCATCGCAGCCCTGCTCGCGGCGCCGGTGTTCCTGCTGGCACAGAACAACGCCGGTCTTGATCCGGCCGCCCTTCTCAAGCCTCTTTCGGACCAGTGGCCATCCTACTCTGGCGACAATACCGGCAAGCGTTACAGCGCGCTTAAGCAGATCAATACCACCACGGTCAAGAATCTCAGCCTGCAGTGGGTGAATACCGGCATCACGACCGCCTGCGGTCCTACTGGCACGGGCGAGGCCGGCGGCGAGGGCGTTGCCCTCGGACCACCGGGACGCGGCGGCCGTGGCTTCGGATTTGGTTCAGCCGTCGCGGCGCCGATTATCGTCGGCGGCTTCGGCGACGGCACAGTCAACAACTGCGGCCCGACGCGTTTCGGTGGCGGCATCCTGTTTGTAAATGGGATTCTGTACGGCGCGTCGCAGAATGACGTTTATGCCATCGACGCCCGCGACGGCACGGTCCTGTGGCACTACTACTGGAAGTACCGCGGCGGCACCACTACGGGAACGCGCGGCCCGAGCATGTGGCACAACCTCATTTATTTCGAACTCCATGACGACTGGGTCGTGTGCCTCAACGCGACGACTGGCGCCGAAGTATGGAAGAAGGAAATCGCGCCGTTTGAGATGCAGTACTTCTCATCGAACGCTCCGATGGTGATCGGCGATCACATCATCGTCGGCACCGGGAATGACACGGACGAGCCCGCTTACATCAAGGCTCTCGATCCGGAGACCGGCGATGAGCAATGGAGAATGTACTCCACGGCGCAGACAGCGGACGACCCTTCGGTCAAGACCTGGCCGACTCTCACCGCAGCGCAGCACGGCGGCGGCACATCCTGGATTCCCGGCTCCTACGATCCGGAGACGCACCTCTATATGTTCGGCACTGGAAATCCCACTCCGGCCTATACGCAGGGTCGCGGCGATGGCGACAATCTTTATACTTCTTGCCTGCTCGCAGTGAACGTTGATACCGGCAAGATTGCCTGGTATTTCCAGACTTCGCCGCACGACACGCACGACTGGGATTCGACGCAGACGCCGATCATCGCCGACCTGATGTTCAATGGCCGTATGCGCAAACTGGTGATGATGGCCACGCGGAACGGTTACTTCTATGTCCTCGACCGGACGACGGGCGAACATCTCATCACCCGCAAAATCGGTCTGGTGAACAACTATGCTTCGGGCGTCGATCCGGATGCCCAGCCAAAGCTGAACGCGCGCGGGGAAGTGATACGCAATCCCAATAAGGACGCGACGATTGCAGGATCGTTGGTCAATAGCGATGTGACGAACTATCCGCCGCCCACCTTCTCGCCAGAAACGGGATTGTTCTACGTGCACGAGACAAACGGCCTCCATATCGACTATCTGATGGAACCGGATCCGCGCGGCTCTATGGGCCTGGGCGGAATCAGCGGAGGCGCCGGCTTTTCGTATGGTACCGACCTCGTTGCGATCGATTACAAGACGGGCAAGGCGAAGTGGCGCCATGAGCTGACCGGCGGCTCGGTTGGCGAAACGTCGACTGCAGGCGGAGTATTGTTCCTCTCGAATGGCGGCGGTA
>DATEME010000339.1:0-5123 GCA_035275865.1 Candidatus Acidiferrales bacterium
TATTACCGCCTCCTTGACCTTTTCAGGTCATTCGTAAGCTGCTACTTCGGTTAGTTGATCCGAGTCCCGCAATGCTTCCAAAACGCCGTCTTCCATGGAAAAGTGGAAACCCAACAACTTCGCGCGCATGGCCACGGAAGCGGTTTTTGGAATAGCCTCTTTTTCACGCGTCACATCCCCGGCGATAATCAACTCGCATGGCTCGCGAGGCGACACGCGATAAGCTCGCAGCCTCGCGCTGTGCACTTGCGGTAACGCGAGAAAAAGAATTTCGCGGATCACAATCGCGTCCTTCAGCGCTTGCAGCGACTCCTGGCTCACTCGAATATCGGCAGGAAGGTCTACGTCCCACGGATCCGGTTGCCGCGCGATCCAATGACACTCAGCGCCGGCGAATTTCCACTCCAAGCGGGAAAACCGCAGGGGTGCCCGTGAGAGTTCGCCGAATCTCATTCGCGCCTGCAGCGCGCGGATTGCGTATCCGAACTCCCAAAGCTGCTTCATCCTCAACGCACTCTTTTCGGCGCGTAAGCCGGAAGCGCCATGAAGATCGAGAATTCGCAGAGCGCAATGAATTCCGTGATCAGCGGAAGTTGCTGCTGGAGCCTCAGCACGAGCATGAATGCGACCAACGAAAACCACGCCCAGCGCGACTTGCGCAGCCTGTCAATCCGCCCGGAAAGCTGGAAGAAATCCGCAAACCGCAGTTGTGCGTCTTCCGGAAAAGGCGGATGAGCCCGCAAACAAGCCACAGCGAAAAATCCGGCCAGCAATGTCTCGATCAGAATCGCTTTTCCATCCATGAAATCGGCTCCATTTGAAACGTATTTCTGCAAAACTTCGCAAAGCCCCGCGCGTAAAGTCAGCGCGCCAAACTCTGAAAACAGCTCTCCGCCCGCGGCGCGACCGGCTAAGCGGCCGGAATTGCCGCACGACGAGAACTCTTCATCGAGCGCTATGTTGCGATGAGTTTGGACACGGCGTCGTGTCCGAGAAAATCGGGCAACGCGGAAACTAGCAGACTCCGGCTTTCATCGGCGAAAGCGAGGAGGGAAACTTCATCCCCGAGTCGCACGCAGTTTGCGGGCTTTCAGGTGGACAGTCAAATCGAAATTTTAGATGGTGGCAATTCAAATCTCTGCACAGCGAAGGTGTTGATAGTTAGGGAGTTCTGCCGGCGGGCAATCAACCGCGGGAACCGCGCTTCAAATCGTCATTCAGGATGATCGATTCGGAAATATCCTTCATCGACTTTCGGCGCTGCTGGCTTTCTCGCTGCATGATGCGGTACGCATCGGTTTCGGTGATCTTCAGATCGCGCTGCAAGATGCCCTTTGCGCGCTCGACAAGCTTTCGCGTTTCCAGCCGTTCCGAGAGCTCTGTTTTTTCCGTTTCCAATCGCGCCCTATACACTTCGGCGCCGACCAGGAAGCCAATCGCCGTGACCAACCCAATTTTGCGCTGCGTGTACTGATGCGGAGCCCGATTCTGCAAGTTGATCACGCCCACAAGATGGCCGCCCGTCACCAGGGGAACTGACAGAAATGCCTGATACTGATCTTCGGGCAGCTCATTGAACAGCTTAAAACGAAAATCCTGTGACGCGTTTTCGGGCACAGCCACAGGTTTACGGTGTTCGGCTACCCATCCGGTGATTCCCTGCCCAACGCGTAATTTAAGTCGGTCAACTATATCCGGATGCGGATTCTTGGACGCTCGAAGCACAAGTTCATCGCCTTCCATCACATAAACCAGACAGGAATCGCATTCCACAATCGCGGCGACGAACTCCACCACCTCGTCGAGAACCTGATGCAGAGGATCGGCGGCCGATAGGCGGCTTGCCATCTTGTTGAGAATGGCGATATCGAAGGTTGCGTCTCGGTCGCGCGATGCGAGCCTCTCGATGCGAGATTGCAATGCCGAAAACTCCGCCTGCTCTTGCAACCTCGCGCGGTCGCGCGTGAGCGCGAGATTGATCGCCGCCAGCAGCTCATCTTTCTGAAACGGCTTCGCGAGAAACTCCACAGCCCCGGCCTTCATGGCGCGCAAAGTCATCGGGATATCGCCATGCGCCGTGATAAAGATTATGGGAATGTGTATTCCGGCATCCTCAAGCGCATGCTGAAGATCCAGCCCGTTCATCCCAGGCAGCCTGACGTCAAGCACCAGACAGCTCGGCACGTTCGGCCGCTTGGCATCCATGAATTCGGCAGCCGACCCGAAGACTTCCGAGTAAATGCCCATCGATTTGAGAAGGCTTCGCACCGAATCGCGAATCGACGCGTCATCATCGACTACGAAAACCGCCGACGTAATTTCGGTAGACACGATCATTACGATACCACTCGCACGTGCGTTATGAGCCGACCGGCAGAGTAAACTCCACGATAGCGCCTCCAGCCGGTTTGGATCCGGCCCATAGTCGTCCCTTATGCGATTCGATAATCGATCGGCTGATCGGAAGTCCCATGCCGATACCTTGTGGTTTCGTAGTGAAGAATGGCTCGAAGACTTTCTCCTCAACCTCGGGTATGAATCCTGGGCCATCGTCTTCCACACTTACGCGGACATTTTCAGGGCATTCCCGCACCGTTCGGATGACGACTTCGCCATCACCCGCAGTCCTTTCCCGCGTCGCATCAATCGCATTCATGAGCAGGTTTAGAACGACCTGTTGCAACTGAACGCGATCGCCCCTTACCTGAGGCAGATCCCCGGCCAACTCGGTTCGGATAACAATACGATTTCGGCTGGCTTCATGCTGAACCAGCGCAACCAATTCGGTGATCGCGTCGTTCATGTCAAACCAACTCTTCGAAAGCGGCTGCTTCTGAAACGCCGACCGGATTCGGCTCAGCACTCCGCTGGCGCGCGTTCCATCGGTCACAATTCTTTCCGCCGCCAGCCGGGCCTCCGCAACGTTCGGCGGATTCGCGGAGAGCCACTGCAGGCAGGCGTTCCCAAAAGTCACGACGGCGGTGAGCGGTTGGTTCACTTCGTGCGCGATGGAGGCCGTTAGTTCACCCATCGTCATAAACCGTGACAGATGTGCCAATTCGGCTTGTGTCTCAATAAGCGCTTGCTGGGCCTTCTGCCGCTGGCGAATACTTTTCTCAAGCTCGGCATTCAGCCGCCGAAGCTCGTTCGTTCTCTCGGCGACGCGTACCTCAAGCTGGTCCCGCGCTTCCTCCAGTGCAAGATGATCTCGTTTTTTCGCTGAGCTGATCCAGCTGGCGACGAGCGCGCATAAGACGAACGCGGCAAAATAGGCCGCATCTGTCGCATTGATCGCCAAGGAACGCAGCGGGCGAACGAAATAGTAGTCAATGGCCGTCGTCGATAGAAGTACCGCAAACAGGCCGGGACCCACTCCGCCAATCCACGCGCCCGCAATCACAGCGGCAAAAAAGAGAAAAAGGAACGGATATGGAAAAAAGCGCTGCAGCGGAAGGGTCAGAAATAGCGACAAGCCAACCAGAAACAGCGCTACGGCATAGTTTCCCGCAGTCGACTTAAGAATTCGCCGCCAGAGCCCGGAATGCGAAGTGACCCGATCCAAATACCATTCTCCGGAACGCACATCCATTTGGGCATAGCCTTTATTGACGGTTGGCAGGGCACACTGACAGAGGCTATCAATAGCGGAATCGGCCGTCCAATCGGGACTTTCGATGCGCTCTATCGGTTTTTTCACAACCAAAGTCGATGCTGGAAAGGATAGCCGCTCTCATTTCCGAGAAAAATAAAGCAATAGGGCGAAAATAAGCAGCGGAATAAGCGCCATTGCGGCAAAAAGCAATGCGCGCCTGCTCTTTGCCGTGGAGCTCTTCTTCCATTCGAGTACTTCTTTGCGTTCAGCAACACCCACCCGATCAAGGTGGCTCAGATCCCACGCAAGCTCGTGAGCCGACGCGTAACGATTCTTGTGCTCGCGCTCCAACGCTCGATAAATCACTTCCTGCAATTGCGGTGAAATCGAAGGCTCAAGCTCGCGCGGCGGAATGGGATGAGTCTGAAGCCGTTCGAATGCATCACTCCCCGAAAACGGAAGACTGCCGGTCAGCATTTCGTACAAGATCATTCCGAGCGCATAAATGTCGCTGCGGGCATCGCCGCGTTTGCCGCTCAGTTCCTCCGGAGAGATATACGGCGACCCGCCCAGCAACTGCGCCAGATTCGTGAACGTCAATCTGGGCGAGCCTTCCTTCGCCGCGACTCCGAAATCGACAAGCTTTATGTGATCGCCCGGCCCAACCAGAATATTTTCAGGCCGCAAATTGCGGTGAATAATGCCATGTCCGTGAATGTATTCAAGCGCATCGCAAATGCTGAGTGTGATCCGGATCGCTCGCTCCTGCGGCACCTTTTTCAAATCATCCATCAGCTTGCGCAATGGCCGCCCGGCGAACCACTCCGTCACCAGATAGGATT
Organism: Candidatus Acidiferrales bacterium; assembly: GCA_035275865.1. Classification (GTDB taxonomy): domain Bacteria; phylum Acidobacteriota; class Terriglobia; order Acidiferrales; family UBA7541; genus Palsa-295. The sequence continues at coordinate 4,435 of DATEME010000339.1, forward strand.
TGCTCCTATGCGCGTCGCGTACCGCCTTCAAAAGGCCGGGGTGGTTGAGAGACTCGCTGATCTCCTCTTCGCGATGGAAGCGGTCAGCGAAGCCGGGGTCGGTCTCCGTATCGGGATGAGGAATCTTGATCGCGACGCTGGACTTCGTCGTGAGATCCGTAGCGCGGAAAGTCGTCGTGGTCGTCGTTCGATCGACCACAGCTTCAAGCCGGTAATGATCGATCTGGTCGCCGGGGTTAATGGCAGGTCCTATTCCGAATCTGCCTAGCCAATGCAGCGATTCACAAACGGCAGACTCAAACAAGCGCGCCCTCGGCCCAGTGCGTCGCAGGCCTTATATTACGTAGCGAACCTCGCCGGCGCAAGCCTTGTCGGGAAAGAGTCACTCGATGCAACCGCCGCACTGCGAACCACCGAATGCGTTTGTCCTAGCACTGTCCTCATCAAGTGGGGAACCGTCTTAACGCGAAGCTCTGTTCCTAAATTGCCACTGCAAGCTACAATAACAACAGCTTTAATCCGGAGGGGTGGCCGAGCGGTTGAAGGCGGCGGTCTTGAAAACCGTTAGGCCCGAAAGGGTCTCGTGGGTTCGAATCCCACCCCCTCCGCCATCGCTCAGTTCGTGCAGCTTCACGCCGCTTCTGCCGTAACGAGTCCTTTGCGCCGACGTAACATTCCGCCCTTCCAGC
>DATEME010000340.1:0-9100 GCA_035275865.1 Candidatus Acidiferrales bacterium
AGTCGTCCTAAACGGCTCGCAGCCGCAAAACCAATCACATCGGACGTCAGCACGGGTTTAGCGTATGGAAGCCAGCAAGATGACAATTCTCTTCTCTCGATGCTTCTTCGCAATACGGCTTTCCATGTAGTGATTGGCGGAGCGGGCACTTTGGCAGGCAGAAGGCGCTTGGAGGAGCGGCCGGTTCAGGCTAGCGCGCGAGGAATCGCTTCTTTCCAGCGTCCGTGCGACTTGAGGATCAGCTCAACGACTTCCCGGGCGGCGCCTCTTCCGCCGGGAGCCTTCGTAACGTAGTGGGCAGCGCGCTTCACCTCGTTGACGGCATCGCCCACGGCAATAGCCAAGCCAACGCGCTCAAGCAACGGCAGATCGGGCAGATCGTCGCCCAGATAAGCGACTTCTTCATCGCTGACGCCCGCGCGAGCGAGGACACCCTTGTAGGCCTCCAACTTCCTTGCCTGACCCTGGATTACAAATTCCATGCCCATTTCCCGGGCACGTTGCGCCATCGCCGGAGAATTACGGCCCGTAATTACGCCGGTGCGTATTCCCATGATGCTCGCCAGCTTGATTCCGGCGCCGTCCTGTGCGTTGAATACCTTCATCTCCGCCACGCTGCCATCCGGAAAGGCCTGCAGGCAAACCGTGCCCGGTGTAAGCGTGCCGTCGGCATCCATTAGGAACACACGGACCTTGCGCGCGCGGCGTATCACCGCCGCCGGAAATTTCGTCTCACGAATGGGCACGGAGTCGCTCCGATCAGGAAATGTCGTCAGAAGAGTTGCAGTGTCCACAAGTCGTGAATGTGCAGTACGCCTTCAAGCCGCCCCGCCGCGTCCACGACCAATACCGAAGTAATCTTCCTTTCTTCCATCACGCGCAAGGCCGTAGCAGCCAGCTCGGTCGCGGCAAGCGTCACCGGATTGCGCGTCATACAATCGGCGGCGGCGAGTTCGAGCACGTTTGCTTTGCGGCGCTGCATCACACGGCGCAAGTCGCCATCCGTAATGATCCCCAGCAGCTTGCCGCCGGATTCCGTAACGGCCGTGAGGCCAAGTCCTTTTCGGCTCATCTCGTAAATCACGTCCGGCATTTTTGTCTCGGGCGCCACGCGCGGCACGTCATCCTCTTTGTGCATCAATGCCTCGACGCGCCGCAGCTTCGTTCCCAGTCGCCCGCCCGGATGCAGCGCCGCAAAGTCCTCTTCCTTGAATCCCCGGCGTTCCAGCAGCGCAATCGCCAGTGCATCGCCCATTGCAAGCGCAGCCGCCGTCGAAGCCGTAGGCGCCAGATTCAGCGAACACGCCTCTTCTTTCACGCCAATATCGAGCACTGCATCGCTCGCAAGCGCGAGTGTCGAGCGCGGCTTCCCAGTCAACGTAACGAGCTTAATGCGCAGCCGCTTCACCGCTTCAAGCAGCTCGATCAACTCCTCAGTCTCGCCGCTCGATGAAATCGCCAGCAACACATCGCCGGCCGTAAGTACACCGAGGTCGCCGTGGAGTGCTTCGCTTGCGTGCAGAAAATAAGCAGGTGTGCCCGTGCTGCAAAACGTCGCCGCGATTTTGCGTCCAATCAGCCCGGATTTGCCCATGCCGGTTACCGCGACTCGGCCCTTACAACCGAAAAGCAACTCCACGGCCTGCTCAAAGCGGCCGTCCAGCCGCTCGATTAGACCCGCAATCGCTTCGGCCTCAATGCGCAGCACGCGCTTCGCCGTTTCCAGACTCATCGCAGGAACAGTAATGGGTCCAGTCTCGTTCGTCAATTTGTGTCTCTCGGAGAACCTATCAAAGAACAAATAAGGCAGGTGCGGCTACATCTTATAACGGCCGAGATCCTCGTCGCTCAGATTCTCAAGCCACTTGCGCATTTCTTCGCTGGAACTCTTTTCGTTGATCACGCTGGCCATCTTAGAATTCTTCAGCACTTCATCGCTCACGAAAATCGGGCAATCCAGCCGCAGCGCCAGCGCGAGCGCGTCGCTCGGGCGCGAATCGAGCGAAATCATCTGCCCTTCGCGCTCCATCCAGATCAATGCGTAGAACGTGTCGTCCTTCAGATCGCACACAACTACCTTCTGCACGTGAACGTTGAGGCCCATCAGGACATTCTTGAGGAGGTCGTGCGTCATCGGCCGCGGCGTTTGCACCTTTTCGATTTCCAGCGCAATCGCGTTAGCCTCGTAAATGCCGACCCAAATCGGCAGGACGCCCGTGCCCTGCGTCTCCTTCAAAACAACCACCGGCATATTCGTGACCGGGTCCATCATTAATCCACGGATTTTCACCTCGAGTTCCATGGCAGCCTCCCGGTCCCTAAGAGATTTGTTCACCCACGAGGCTGTTCGGCCCCGCACGCGTCACTCTCACGAAAGCGAACTCACCAAGGAGATTCTCTCGCTCTGAAACGAAATTTACAACCCGGTTGCTCGTCGTTCTTCCAGCCCATTGTCCGCGCGCCGCATGATGCGAATCGACCAGCACTTCGAATTCCCGCCCAATCAATGTTTCGTTCCGGGCCAGCTGTATCTGCCGCTGCCGTTCCTGCACGATCGCCAGCCGCTTTTTCTTCTCTTCTTCGGGAACGGCGCCCGCCAATGAGCTCGCGGACGTATTCGGACGCGGCGAATACATAAAAGAAAACACGCCATCGCAGCCGATTGCGTCGAGCAGCGTGATCGTCTCTTCAAAATCGGCGTCCGTTTCTCCGGGAAAGCCGACGATCACATCCGTCGTAAGGCTGAATTCTTTCCGAGCGCCTCGCAGCCAAGAAATTTTCTCCAGATATTCCTCGCGCGTATACGTCCGCCGCATCGCCCGCAGGATGCGCGTCGATCCCGATTGCACCGGCAAGTGGATGTGCTCGCAAAGCTGCGGCGTCTCATCAATCGCATCCACAATTTCGCGCGTAAAGTCATTCGGATGCGATGTCGTAAACCGCACTCGCTGGATGCCGTCGATCGCCGCCACTTCGCGCAGCAACGCCGCGAAATTCAGCCCGCGCGTTGAAGCGTCGCGATACGAATTTACCGTCTGCCCGAGCAGTTGAATCTCTTTGTACCCGGCCTCCGCCAACCGCCGCGCTTCTGACAAGACCGCGTCGCTACGCCGGCTGCGCTCCGGGCCGCGCGTGTGCGGCACCACGCAATAGGAGCACGCGTAATTGCAACCTTCAATGATCGTCAGATACGCGCGAAACGGATTATCCCGCCGCGTAATCTCCGTCTCGAACGTCTCGTCCGTATCGAGATCGAGCCCCATCACGCGGCGGCCGCCGCTTTCCAGCTGCTCCACCAACTCCGGCAGCTTGCGGTAACTCGCCGACCCGCACACCAGGCTCACCCACGGCGCGCGCTCAAAAATCTCCTCGCCTTCCTGCTGTGCCACGCACCCCAATACGCCAATCACCTTGCCCTTCGGCGCGTAACGATATTCGCCCAGGCGCGAGAACACCTTCTGCGCGGCCTTCTCCCGAATGCTGCACGTGTTATAGAGCATCACATCCGCATCGGCGGCGCTGGGCGCGGCACGATAGCCGCGCGCCAGCAGAACACCCGCAACTTTTTCGGAGTCGTGCGCGTTCATCTGGCAACCGAACGTCTCAATGTAGAAGCTCTTCCCCGCGCCGGCGGCATCGGGGTCCGCGCGCATCACAGGCTTCGTATCCGGCCCGCAGCCGGACGTCGGCCCAGGCACGGCTCCGCCGGCCAACACGTCAACTCCGACGTCGAATGCTTTTCCCATTGTTTGCTCGATCTTAACACACGCCGTTCAAAGCCCACCAATCGCGGAAAATTCTCTCTTTGTTACAGAAAATTCATCGCGCGCAGGCATCATATTCCGCGCACATCGCGTCTGATTGGTTTGACGCTCTAGGATACGTGTGCTAGCGTTTTATTCGGGTCTTAAATAAATCGTTTTTCTCTGGAGAATAACAATTCAAGGACCGGCACTTTTACTCTTTGCCAGCCCCCTCACTCTGTTGCAACAAACGACCGGAGTGGCCCGTATCGTCCTCGGATTGCTTTTTGTTCTTTCCGTTTTTTCCTGGGCACTGATTTTCCAGAAATGGTTTCAGTTGGGCGGTATGGATCGCAAGACGGCCCGCTTTCTGGAAATCTTTCGCGCCGGTGGCGGACTGCCTAATCCGAAGAGCCTTCGCGGCGGTACGGGAACTCCTCTCGCTGTCGTTTACAATGCGGGCTATTCCGAGTTGACGGCGCAGATGAATGGCGCCGGCCCCCACGGCGGCAAACCGAAGAACCCCAGCGCGATCGGCGTCGAAATGACTGTTGCAGCCGGTGACGAGGTCCGCCGCCTCGAACGCGGCATGTCCACGCTTGCAACCATTGCGTCCGTCTCCCCTTTCATCGGGCTTTTCGGCACGGTTTGGGGCGTAATGGACGCATTTTCCGGCTTAGGCGACGCCGGCACGGCCAGTTTGCGCGCCGTCGCGCCCGGCATTGCCGAAGCGCTCATCACGACGGCGGCCGGTCTTGCCGCGGCGATTCCAGCCTTGATCGCTTATAACCATTTCCTCCAGGGAATTCGCTCGCTCGCTTCCCGGATGGAAAACTTTGCTTCGGAATTCGTCTCGAAAATAGAGACGATGTATAGCTAGTTTCACCGAACAGCCATGCCACAAGTTCACCGCGAAGTCGGCACGTCTCTTTCCGAAATTAATATGGTGCCGTTTATCGACGTCGTCCTCGTCTTGCTGATCATCTTTATGATCACGGCGCCTATCCTCCAATCGAGCATCGACGTTGACGTTCCCAAGACGAAGACCGTGATCGAAATGACGCAAGCGCGCATGGTCGTGACGATCGATCGCGCCCAGCGCGTCTATCTCAATGACAAGCCTGTGAACATCCACCAACTCGGACAGCAGATCAAAGCCCAGTCCAAGAGTAAACAGCCTTCCGTCTACCTGCGTTGCGACGAGATCGTTCCTTTCGGCAGTTGGGCGACCGTCGTCGATGAGCTACGCCAATCTGGAATCACCAACATCAGTGTCGTCACCCAACCGCTTACCCAAGGCGCCGGGGCGCAATAGTCTGAATGACCACCATTGCCGCAACTCGACCGCCCGTTGACAGCCTGAAAACTCCGCTGATTCTCGCTTTGATCTTGCACGCTGGCCTGCTCGTGTTCGCCTTGGTCGGCGGATACCTCAAGAGCCGCGAAAACTCTTGGGGCGGCCCCGGCGGTTCCGTTAACGTTGGAATCGTCGGCAGCCTGCCTGCGATTCCGTTGCCTACGCCGGACGTGCAGAATCAGAGCCGCGTCGTCGACAACTCGAAGGGTCTGTACCAGAGCAAGCCGATTCCGGCGCCTGTCATTCCGCCGGACGCAACGCCAATCCCGGAATTTCTAAAGAGCAAGCCGCCCAAGCACATCGCGAAACCCAAGGAAGAACCTCCAGCCACGCCACCAGAGCCGAAATACAATTCGCGTCCCTCCAAGCTGCTGGAAAACAAGACGACGCCCGCGGACAACGCGGTTCCATATGGTGGAGGCGGCTCCCCGGCAATTCCTCGCAGCTCGGCCTTCGCAATGGGCACTACGGGGACAACTCAGGCGGGACTTGCCTTTAACGGCGCATCGGGCGGCGATTTCGGCGCGCGCTTTTCCTGGTACGTCACCGCCGTCCAGCAGCGCGTCGCCAGCAATTGGTTGCAGTCGACAATCGACCAAAACATTTCCTGGGCGCCGCGTGTCGTCGTTACGTTTGATATTCTCCGCAACGGCGCTATCACGAACGTTCAGATCACCCAATCGAGCAACAATTATTCCGTTGACTCTTCCGCGATGCGAGCCGTCCAACAGTCGAGCCCTGTGATGGCTCTGCCTGCTGCCTACGGAGGCTCCCGCGTTGGCGTGGAATTTTATTTTGACTATAGAAGACAGTAGTTGCGGATTTGATGAGGGTACAAACGCATGAGAAAGAAAGCAGCACTGATAACCTATTTATTCGCCGCAGCCCTTCTGCTCGGCCCACGTCCTGCCGCGGCGCAGGATTGGTTTAAGACAGGAACGGGACTCGGCGTTTCAAAAGCGCGCGTCGCGGCGCCCGATCTTGCGGCCTCCCCCGATGCAGCAAAATTGGAGAGCACGTTTCACAACGTTCTTTGGAACGACCTGGAATACTCCGGTATCCTCGATATGGTCAGCCAGAGCTTTTATCCGCTCAAAGTGCCAAGTCAACCGGGTGATTTGACGGCCCCCAACCCGCAAGGCAAACCCGCTGCGCAGGACTGGGCAAACGCTCCCGCGAACACGTATATGTTGGCGTATGGCAGCATGGCTGTGAACGGCACGAGCCTCGCCGCGTCCGGCTTTCTCTCCAACGTGCAAAGCCCTTCGTCGCCGCCGGCCATCCAAAAAATCTATCGCGATGCGGCTACTGACGCCGGCGCTCGCAAACTGGCGCACCAATTTGCGGACGATATCATTTCGCTCCTCGGCGGCGGCATACCAGGCATCGCCGAAACCCAGATTGCCTACGTCTCCGCGCGGGGTGGCAATAAAGAAATCTGGGAGATGGACTACGATGGCGCCGACGCTCACCAGTTGACGCATCTCAAATCGATCGCCCTTACGCCGCGCTGGTCGCCCGATGCAACGAAGATCGCCTTCACGTGCTACGTTCCTTATCGTGGCGACACCTCCGCCCAGGTCTGCATCTATTCGACGGCATCGGATCGCCTCATATCGTTTCCGCGTTTTCCCGGCACAAACGGAACGCCTGCCTGGTCGCCGGATGGCTCAGAAATCGCTTTTATGTGTAGCCGCAGCGGCGATCCGCAGATTTACACCGCGGACGCGAACGGCAACCACCTCCAGCGCATTACGGATACAGCCGGCGTCAGCACATCACCCGTCTGGAATCCCAAGACCGGCCAGCAAATTGTTTTCGTCAGCGACCGCGGTGGCACACCCATCCTCTATATGGCAAACGCCGACGGCTCCAACGTCCAGAAAATCGACCTGCCGGACATGGGTTATGTCATTGACCCCGCATGGTCACCAAATGGACAACTCCTCGCGTTTAGTTGGAGGCGTCCTGACGGAAATTACGATATCTACGTTATGGACGTCGTGACGCACCAACTCGCGCAGTTGACGCGCGACGCCGGCCGCAATGAGCGCCCGAGCTGGGCGCCTGACGGCCGTCACATTGTTTTCGAGTCCACGCGCACCGGGTCGGATCAGATTTGGTCGATGCTGGCGGACGGCAGCATGCCGCATCAATTGACGTTTCAGGGCGCGAATTCATCGCCCAATTGGTCGCCACGCTGATCGAAACGCGAGAGCAGGCTCGCGGCAAAAGAGTTTGCATTCATATGTCTTCGTCCAATTGAGGCACGGGCGAAATTTGTAAAATAGCAGTGGGTCCACATAAGTCGTAAGAATTGAACGAATCATAGATGTGAAAATCTATCGTTTCGGCGTTGGTCGCAATGCCCTCGCGCGAAAACGCCGAAGGAGGCTATTGAATGAAGGTCCGCAGTCTACGCAGTACTCTTTTGCTTTCCGGGGTCGTATTTGTCCTTGGATTCGCAGCGGGTTGCAAAAAGCATGTTGCTGCAACTCCGCCCGCTCCTCCTCCTGCTCCCACACCGCAACCGACCGTCACCATTAACGCGTCGCCGGATACGGTCAATTCGGGGCAGTCCGTCACTCTTTCATGGTCTTCGACAAACGCAACCACTCTCTCAATCGACCCTGGCGTAGGCAGCGTAGCCCCGCAGGGTTCGACGCCTGTTAACCCGACCAACTCGACCACCTACACGATCACGGCGACGGGCGCGGGCGGCAGTGCAACAGCCAGCACGCGCGTCACGGTCAATGCGGCGCAACCAGCCGCAACACCACCGCCGGCTGCAACCCCGAACATCAGCGAGCTTTTTTCGCAAAGCGTTCAGGACGCGTACTTCGATACCGATAAATCCGACCTGCGAGACGACGCGCGCGCGGCTCTTACCAAAGACGCCGAATTCCTGCGTTCGTATGCTCAGGTGAAGATCTCTCTTGAAGGACATTGCGACGAACGCGGTTCAACCGAATACAACCTCGGCCTCGGTCAGCGTCGTGCCGATGCGGCGAAAAACTTCCTCATCTCGCTCGGTATCAGCGCGGACCGTATCCAGACCACAAGCTGGGGTAAGGAACGTCCCTTCTGTACCGATCATAACGAATCGTGCTGGCAGCAAAACCGCCGCGCCCATTTCGTAATGGAGCAATAGTTAAGGCAGGGCTGTGCATCTTCGTGTCCGGGAGAAATTCTCTCGGGCACGAAGACGTTCGCCCTTCTGGCGGTTCCCTCTCAACTTAACGGCTCATCCGTGCAACAATAAGGCGAGATGGGGCCTTTAGGCACAACGTCGTATCAACCCCAGCCAATTCCTTGGAAGGAGGCACCCCTGTGCGAATTCGATGGATTTTGCTCGCACTGATTGCTTTGATTTTTGGCGCCGTTGGCGGAGCCATTCTGGCGCCGCAGCCGGCAGGCGCGGTCAACCGCGACATGGTCGAGCTTCAGCAAAATGTCTCGCAGCTGATTCAAGGCCAGCAGGATCTTCGCAGCACGATTGACGCAAACAACGCCACCATGAAGACCTTGGTCCAGCAATCAATCGACACCGTCAACAAAATGGGCAACGAGGTGAGCTCGTTGCAAAAGGCCATTCAAGACGTTCAGGCGAATAGCGGCTCGCGCATTGATGCCATGGCCCAGCAAACTCAGGGCATCTCGGACAATCTGCAGGACGTTCAGGCGCGCGTCGGCAAGCTTTCGCAGCAGATGAGCGACATGCAGAACCTGATGCAAAGCATCGACGCAAAAGTCTCCGGAGGCGTCCAACCCGGGCCCGGATCCGAACCCGGCTCCGCTCCTCCGCCTCAGGGTACTCCCGGCGGACAAGGCAGCTCCTATCCTCAATCGCCCGCCCCGTCCAATGGGTCGTCTCCCTCTACTTACAACCCGTCCGGTGGCGCGTCGAATTCGTATGGCTCGCAGCCCGCGTACTCTCCCGCAAGCTCAAACGCGCCCAGTGCGTCGATGCCTCCGATTTCCGCCGATACGCTCTATCACA
>DATEME010000341.1:0-7363 GCA_035275865.1 Candidatus Acidiferrales bacterium
GCAGAACGAGCAGTGACGCGAATCACATCATCGAAAAGCACATCGGCGGATAATTGGATTGAAGGAGGTGTTTATGATCGAGAGACTGAAGGATCTTCCACCAGGAATTGACGGCGTGAAAGCCATCGGAATGATTTCGAAGGGCGACTACGAGAGGGCCTTTCCGCCGATACTTGACGACGCACGCCGTTACGGCCATCGCATTCGGTTCCTCTATGAGCTTGGACCGGAGTTCGAGGGCTTCACGCCCGGCGCGGCTTGGGAGGACGCCAAGATCGGCATCCATTCCATGCGACTCTTCATGGCGTGCGCCATCGTCACTGACCTGACCTGGATGCGTAACGCCGCGCATATAGCCGCATTCCTTACGCCGTGCCCCGTGCAGGTCTTCGCAAATAAAGACCGCGATAAGGCGATCGCCTGGCTAAATTCGATTCCGGCGGAATCGGGCATCTCTCACCGTTTGCTGACCGAGTCCGGCGTGATCGTGATCGACGTGAAACATGCTCTGAGCGCGCAGGACTTTGATGTTCTGTCGCTCACGGCTGATACGTGGATTGAAGCGCATGGGGCGATTCAGGGCATCGTGATTCACGCGCGCGAATTTCCCGGTTGGGACAATCTGGGGAGCCTCATCCGCCACATTCAATTCATTCGTGATCACCACCGCAACGTGAAGCGTGTCGCACTTGCAGCTGATGTCAAGCTCGCTAGCCTTGTGCCAAAGGTCGCCGAGCATTTCGTTCAGGCGCAAGTCAAGCGTTTCGAATATGACGAATTGGATCTGGCGATCGCGTGGGCTGGCGACACACTGAGAAAAAACGCCGCAGCCTAAACAAATCGGCGGCTGGCGATTATTCCACCGGCCCGGAATGAATAGCGTTGATCACGGCATCCTCGAGCGGCTTCGATCCTGTCAGCATCGACGTCGGATCGTGCCGGTACTGAACCATTTGCCGGTATAACGAGTCTGCAATCTGCGAGTTGATTCCCCAACCGGCCAGATAGCTCAGCCGCAGGTCGCCGTCGTGATTCACGGCCGCGCCACGAATCCACGGATCGAGATCCGTTGCGTTGCCCGTGTATACCGACAGCAGATCGGGCAGGGAATGCACGTCGATGCCGGCCAGCGACTCGCGGACTTTATCGTAGTCCGGCCGCTTGAGGCGATCCTGTGCTGCATCGACGTCAATCTTCAGCGGCTCAATCTCCCCGAGGAACACCATATCGTAGCCTTCGCCGTCGCGGTTGTTCGCCCAAATCGTCCCGTTCGGAAATGCCTTGAAGAACGTAAGCAGTTCGCTCTTAATCGTCGCTTCAGATGTCTCGTAGAGCGGCACATACAGCGTGAAATAACCGCCCGGATTCAGGTGCTGTTTCACCACGTTGAAATATTCTTCCGAATAGAGCGCCGCGGTCCCCTTCACAAAAACATCCAGCGGATCGGACGCGATAATGTCGTATTTCTCCGTCGTCGTCAGCAGGAAATGCCGCGCATCGTCGTAAACGATCTTCGTCCGCGGATCGTTCATCACGCGATAATTCTGATCCCCGAAGTAATAGGTCGAGTTCGGCGGAATCACGGGCTCGATTTCGCAGATCGTAATGCTCTTCACGCTCGGATAGCGCGTGAACGTGCCGGCCGAAACGCCGGCGCCGAATCCGATGCCCAGGATCTTTTGCGGATTCGGATGCAGCACGCCCGGCAAATGCCCGACCATGCGCTGCAGCTTCATATCCGACAACTCGGTCGTGGCCTCCACGTGCCCATTCACGTTCACGTAGATCGCGCCATCGTTCCATTTCGTATAGGCGACGGACGAATTTCGGCCCTCCACCATCTTCAGATCGGTGGATTGTCCGGCCCAGCTGCTCATAAACCGCCCATAAGCCACCAGCTGCGTGGGAATCGGGCTGACCGTCGTTGCGAGAAAGACGACCGCGATCAGCGCGAGCGCGGTCGAAACAGCCATCGTTATCGACCGCCGCAAATACGGGAAGAGAACAAGCAATCCGCTCAACGCAGAAACAATCACCAGCAAGCGTTGCGTATTCTGCGATCCGATCCACGGAATCAGCGACAAACTCACTGCCAGCGCCCCCACGATGCCGCCTAGCGTGTTCGCCGCATAGATGCCGCCCGCCACTTTTCCCGAATCCTCGTCCGGACGCGCAACCGCAGCGCACGCCAGCGGGAAACTCGCGCCCCAGAAGATCGTCGCCGGCAGCACTGCATAGAACACGCGTTTCAAATCGAGCGAATACATCCGCCATGCGTCAGGCGTAGTGAGCACGTCATCGTTCCACCATGGCAATGAATGGATCATGGTGTACGCCGTCCACGCGATCCCCAGTGTCAGCAGAATCTGCGACCACCCCAGCGCCACGGCGGGATTCATCTTCCGCAGCACGCGCGAACCTGCCCAGCTTCCAATCGCCAGCCCCGTCAGGAACACGGCCAAAATGACCGAGAAAACGTAAACGGTCGCCAGCAGCTCCATCGCAAGCGTCCGCGTCCACACAACCTCGGCGCCAAGTGCGGTGGCGCCCGAAAGCGCGATCGTCGCATAAACTTGCCAAGGCCGGTCCTTGATCTCGCCCGATGCTGCAGGCGATTTCTCCGCCGCCGGATCAAGTCCGGCCGAAAACGGGGTCGCCCCGGCCACAAGCAAACTCAAGCCTGCGACTCCGAGATTGACCGCTACCGCAACGTAAGTAGCTGTCGCCATATTGAAGACACGCAGCAGGTAAAATCCCGCGAGCAGGCACCCGAAAACCGCGCCGGCCGTATTGCCGCCATAGAGATAGCCCCACCACGAAACGCCCTCTGGCGAGCCCTCGATCCAGCGTGTAATCGCAGGCAATGACCCGCCCATCAAAATCGTCGGCGGCAGCATGCAGATCGCGGCCAGCAAGCCGCGCAGCAACATTCCCGGCAGGCCGTGCTCCGCTCCCGAGACGTATGCGCGATTCAGATACGGCAGGCTAAGTTGCACGAATACCGCAAAAAGCCCTATGCCAAACTCCAGCGCCGCGTAAATTTTCAGCGGATGCTGCCGCAGTTGCAGCCTCGGCAGCCAGATGCTGCCGATGCAGAGCCCGCCCATAAACGTCGCCAGCAAAATGCCCAGCGAGACGGACGTCGACCCGATCGCCAGTTGTAGCAGCTGATACCAGACGACTTCATAGATCAGCGCCGCGCAGCCGCTGCCTGCAAACAGCAACATCAGCAACGGAAGATATTTGCGCGCATCCGAAGACGTACGTGTCTCCGCCTGCGCCACTGTGGAAATTGCGGTATTCAAGGGTCTGCTCCGGCCGCGTAGCCTATCACGGTTCGCGCAACGCAGCCACAAAATCAGGATCGCTGAAGGAACCGGGTGCGAAACCTGTAGCAACTTCGACGTAAACCCCGCCCGAAACGTTTCATCCTCACTACTGGTGATTCTCCCGCGCCTGAGGTGGTACAATCCCCGACCGCACGACGTGCGAGGTGCAGTCAGCGTGGTTGGTCTAACACCCTGCAGGGCTCAGCGCCGTAGGCGCGACAGAAAATTAGCCCAGCGCGTGAGCGCTGGGTACACTGCTTCGCCGATTTCATTCTAGATTCAGCGAGATTAGGAGAAACGCATGCGAACCATCAAAGGGCCGGCGATCTTCCTGGCCCAATTTGCAGGAGACGCAGCTCCCTTCAACACTCTGGACTCGATTACCAAATGGGCCGCCGGTCTCGGTTATAAAGGCGTCCAGATCCCCACGTGGGACGGCCGCCTCTTCGATTTGAAAAAAGCCTCCGAGAGCAAAGCTTATTGCGACGACCTCCGCGGCACGCTCCAGAAAAACGGTGTCGAGGTCACCGAACTCTCCACTCACCTCCAGGGTCAACTCGTTGCGGTCCATCCTGCGTACGATTCTCTTTTTGATGGCTTCGCCGCTGAATCCGTTCGCGGCAATCCGAAGGCGCGCCAGAAGTGGGCCACCGAACAGGTCATCATGGCCGCGAAGGCCTCAAAGAATCTAGGCCTGCCGCACCACGCCACATTCCCGGGTGCACTCGCATGGCCATATCTTTATCCCTGGCCGCAGCGCCCCGCGGGTCTCGTCGAAGCTGCCTTTGACGAGCTCGCCAAGCGCTGGAAGCCCATTCTCGATGCCTTCGATGAAAACGGTGTCGACGCCTGCTTCGAGGTCCATCCCGGCGAAGACATCCACGACGGCGCCACATTCGAGATGTTCCTCGATCGCCTCAAGGGTCACAAGCGCTGCAACCTGCTCTTCGATCCGAGCCACTTCGTTTTGCAGCAGCTCGATTACCTCGAATACATCGACCTCTATCACGACCGCATCAAGATGTTCCACGTGAAGGACGCCGAATTTAATCCCACCGGACGCCAAGGCGTCTATGGCGGCTTCCAATCCTGGGTGAATCGTGCCGGCCGCTTCCGTTCGCTCGGTGATGGCCAAGTCGATTTCGCGGGCATCTTCTCCAAGCTCACCCAGTACGATTTCCCCGGTTGGGCCGTGGTGGAGTGGGAATGCTGCATCAAGAGCTCGGAGCAGGGAGCACGCGAAGGCGCGCCGTTCATCAAGAAGCACATCATCGAAGCCGCCACACGCGCCTTCGACGATTTCGCCGGCGCCGGCACAGACGACGCCGCCAACCGCAAGATCCTGGGAATCAGTTGAACTGTGGCACAGCTGGATGTGGCACAGCCACTCTTGGCTGCGCGCAGCGCAGCGGTAACCGTAGGGGCGCATGCTTGCTGCGCCCTCGATCGATGGGCGCACGAGCAGGATACGGAGATGGGCGAACAGGAGGGCGGGGCTTCAGCCCCGCCGTAAGCCGCCCTATGAAAAGGGCTTTAGCCCCTGAAGAAAGGCTTTCGCTTACACGATCAACTCATCCAGGCGAGCAGTCCTTGCGACCTCGCCATGAAATTCTAAAAAGGAGATAAAGCCAATGGCTAAGAGACTTCGCACCGCTGTGATCGGGACCGGTTTCGTCGGCCGGGTTCATCTGGAAGCGATTCGCCGCTTGGGATTCGTCGACGTTGCCGCGATCGTCGATCCCAACCTCCCAACCGCTCGGAAGTACGCCGATGAATTCGGCGTAGACCGCTGTGAAGCGGACATTAAGAGCGTGCTCGGCGATCCCTCGATTGACGCCGTGGAAATCTGCACGCCCAATACGTTTCATGCGCCAATGTCAAAGGAAGCGCTTCTCGCGGGCAAACACGTTCTATGCGAAAAGCCTCTGGCGACGACTGCCGCGGCCGCCGCGGAACTCGTCCAGATAGCAGCCCAGAAGAAACTGAGAAATTGCACTGCTCACAATCTGCGCTATTACCCGCTCGTGCAGCACATGCGCCGCATGGTCGAGGCCGGCGAGCTCGGCGAAATCATCGTCGTTCAGGGCACCTACTCACAGGATTGGCTGCTCTTGGACACGGATTACAACTGGCGAATTGAATCCAAGGAGAATGGCGCGTCCAGGTGCATGGCGGACGTCGGCTCGCACTTCTGCGACATGACCGAGCACGTCACGGGGAAACGCATCACCGAAGTCTGCGCCGATCTCTACACGTTCTACAAAACTCGCCGCAAGCCCAAGGGCCAGATCGAAGCCTTTGCCGGCAAGGCGCTTCCTCCCGATGCCTACACCACGTACCCTGTCGATACGGAAGACATGGGCACGGTTATTTTCCGCATGGACAACGGAGCGCGAGGCTGCTATTCGGCCAGCCAGGTTTCCGCCGGCCGCAAGAACCATCTCAGAATCGAAATCTACGGTACCAAGTGCGGCGTCGCATGGAATCAGGAGCGCCCTGACGAACTCTGGATCGGCAAGCGCGATTCCGCCAATGAGACGATGATCAAGGATCCATCTCTGCTCAAAGGCGATGCCAAGACTTTCGCCGATATTCCTCAGGGCCACAGCGAAGGTTACGACGACACCTTTAAACAAATGCTGCGCCGCTTCTATAAGTCGATTCTCGATCCTTCTGCAAAGCCCGAATATCCGCAGTTTGCCGACGGCCTGCGTCAGCTAACAATTCTCGAAGCGGAACTCGCCAGCAACCAGAAGCACGGCTGGGTCGACGTCCCCAAAGCCGCGTCGTAACAAGCTTGTGCCGCAACTCAAATGCTGTGGTCGCTCCTTTATTTTGTAGCGCCGCCATCTTGGCGGCGCTCTGCGATCTCAATCAGCATGCGACCCCCTGAATGCACTTGTCAGGGGGTCGAAACTTTTGGGTTTAAGGTCTAAACGTAGCGCCGCGGACTTCAGCGCGGCACCTGAAGCAGCGGCGCAGAATTCCGCCATTCTCGTCCGCAGGAAGCCGGAAGTCTCCCCGTAACATCGCCGGGCCAAAAACGTATTAGAATCTGAGAACTCACTGCATTCAGGCTTTGGAGAGACCACATGAAATCCCTGTGCGCAGTTGCTATTGGAGTCTTTGCCGCAACCTTGGCGTTCGGGCAGGCCGCCGCCACAAATCAGTCTCCCGCGACGAGTCAGCCGTCTCCCAAACTCGAATTTGAAGTTGCCTCAATCCGCCCCGCGCAAGCCAACGATCCCAATCGCGTTGACGCTGGCCTGCGCATGGACGGCGCGCAAGCCCATTTCGGATCGCTCAGCCTCAAGAATCTGATCGCCCGCGCCTATCACATCCAGTCAAACCTGATCACCGGCCCAGACTGGATTTCCTCCGAACGCTTCGACATCAGCGCGAAGCTCCCCGAAGGCGCCACTACTGACCAAATTCCCGAAATGCTGCAATCGCTCCTCGCGCAACGGTTCGGCCTGAAGATTCACTTCAAAAAGAAAGATCAGCCCGCATACGCGCTTGTCCTCGGCAAATCGCCCTTGAAGCTAAAGGCGCAGCCGCCTGATGCAGATCAGCAGAAGAGCAACGGTACAGTAAACCTAGCCGTATCCGGCAGCGACCAGGGCGTCTCAATGGACCTGGGCAACGGCAGTTCGTATACCTTCGCAAACGATCAATTCCAATTCACGAAAGTGAACATGGACGTGCTGGCCCTGCGGCTGTCGCTCTACCTTGATCGCCCGGTTATCAATATGACCGGTCTCGAAGGTAACTACGACCTCACGCTTCCCGTCACGCAGGAGGACTACTACATTCTGCTCGTCCGCTCAGGCGCAAACGCCGGCGTCACATTGCCTCCGCGAGCGCTTCCGCTGCTCAACGGCACGCCAGCCTCACTCTTTGACGCCCTCGACGCCGAAGGCCTCCACCTCGATTCCCGCAAACTCCCGCTAGACACCATCGTCGTCGACCAAGCCCTGCAGACCCCCACAGAAAATTGATTTTCGCCGCGCAGCCTATTTACGTCCCGGCTCCTC
>DATEME010000342.1:0-1137 GCA_035275865.1 Candidatus Acidiferrales bacterium
CTCCTCAGGTAAAGCGGCGAACGTGCCGAAACCCACCAGTGTCGGCATAACTTCCTCCCAAACTAGGACCGCCTTTGTCTTGCGCGCGCCGCGAGCGGCCAAGCTGCTGCCGCGCCGCCGAGAAGCGTGATGAACTCGCGCCGCCTCATCATTCGATCACCTCGTCGGCGGCTACGAGGAGCGTATCGGGCACCGTGAGGTCGAGTGCCTTGGCGGCTTTGAGGTTGATGACAAGTCGGTACATCGTTGGCTGCTGAAATGGCAGATCGCCCGGTTTCTCGCCGCGTAAAATACGGTCGACGTAGGAAGCGGATTGGCGAAACAATGCGGTTCTATCCGGACCGTAGGAGACCAATCCTCCGGCTGCCGTAAGCGCCGAATATGTGGAGATTGCGGGAACGCGGTAGCGTGCCAAAAGGGCCGACACCTGCCTGCGAAGCGACTGAACGGTAACGTCGGGCGGAATGAGAACCCCGCCATTCGATTGCTCTGCCAAGCTTGCGATAGCGCGTTCGATGTCCGCAAGATCGTGAATGGGCAAATTGATCGGCTGAACCGCAAGCGGCTCCGCAACCATTTCAAACGCACGTAGAGAGGCAGCCCCAACGGGATTGTCCGGATTATACATTATGCCGACGCGAGAGATGCCCGGAGCAAGCCTCTTCAATGTCTCCAGCATCTTTCCGAAGATCGAGAACTCTATAAGCGAAAATCCAGTCACGTTGCGGCCCGGCCGCGCGAGACTTTCCACCGCGCCAGACGCAATCGGATCGGTGGTTAACGCGACTACGATCGGAATCGAACGAGTCAACTTCGTCAGGACCGGAATGACACGATCGCCAACGATAACAATGACGTTCGGATTCACCTCAACGAGATTCGCAGCATCGGCCCTCACCATATCCATGTCGCCCGTCGACCAACGCTCGTCGAATTGAACGTTTCCGCCCTCGGACCATCCCAGCCTTGCCAATTCCTGCCGGAAAGCCCGAACGTACGATTGATATTCCGCGTCGCTTTTCGGGTAGGGCATCAGGATGCCAATCCGCCGCACCTGACCGGGCTGCTGCCCCCGCGCCGCGAGCGGCCAGGCGGCCGCGCCGCCGAGCGTGGCTAAGAATTTTCGTCGTCCGATGT
>DATEME010000343.1:0-1450 GCA_035275865.1 Candidatus Acidiferrales bacterium
CATCGGCGGCTTTCGCACGCTCCAGTGCGCGCCCGGCATCAAGCCAGATGACTGCGTTGAGCTTCGGATTGTATTTTTCGATGCGGGCGAGGAAATGCTCCAGCGCCTCAACGGCGCGCACCTCGCGTTCGCGAATGCGCCGGGCAATCTCGACTGCGGATTTGAAGTGAAGTCGATCCATGGGCTCAAACCGATTTGCTCACCCCCAGAAGAACGGCAGCGGGCTTGTGTTAGGCCGGTCACGTTTCTTGCGCTAGGTCATACTGGATTGGCGAGGATCAAGGCAGGGACTCGCTGCAATGCAAGATTTCGTTCCGGCTTAAGACCGGATTGGGTCGTGTGTCACGAGCGCCGTCATAAGTACCAGCGGCGCGCAACTGTACGAGAGATGAAGGAGGGCCCTTCGGGTTCGGCAATCAGGTGCTGATCTCAAGCCACCGCAAGCTGCTGCGGTCAAGAGCCGTGGTGGTGAGCGTTGCGGAAACGTCGGGACAAGAATCCGGCAGGCACGGTCGAGAGAGGCGAGCGCAAGCGAACCGCCGCAGAAGTGTCGAAAGCGGTTTAGGCGATGCCAAAACCGGGGGGTGACCCTTCCTCCGGGATTAGCTCGGGGGATGCCTGAGACTGCCCGAGCGACATCCGGCATGTAGGCGGCGCGAAACTCGACCAGGCTTTCGTACGGAACGTGAGAACCTGTGCTCTGTCATGCCGATGGCGTGAAGGGAGAAGCTGCAAGCGGCTCTAACCGCGAGGGCGAGAGTACCGACGCGGAGCGCAGGGGCGGAGCAGCCCGTAGTAGTGCGGAAGGTCCTGTAATGGGGCCGGAGCGAAGGGGCTGTGTTGTTCAGCCTTGGCCATTGGCCAACTGGAAACGGGAGGAGCCCGTGGACGAGGCAAAGCCGTTCAAGATCCCGAAACGGGAAGTCTGGGAAGCCTTCAGGCGTGTGAAGGCCAACCAGGGAGCGGCTGGCGTGGATGGACAGTCGATTGCGGAGTTCGAGGCCAACCTTTCGGGCAACCTCTACAAGCTCTGGAATCGGCTGTCGTCAGGGAGCTACTTTCCTCCGCCGGTGCGGCGGGTCGACATTCCAAAGGCGAATGGTGGGACGCGACCGTTGGGCGTTCCGACGGTGGCGGACCGCATCGCTCAGGAAGTCGCCCGACGCTATCTGGAGCCGATTGTGGAGCCGGTGTTTCACATCGACTCCTACGGCTACCGACCCGGCACGTCTGCGATCGATGCCGTGCGCACGGCTCGTGAGCGCTGTTGGCGCTTCGACTGGGTGCTCGATCTCGATATCAGAGGTTTCTTCGACAGCATCGATTGGGAGCTGATGCTCAGGGCCGTCCGCCACCACACGGACTGCCCGTGGGTGCTGCTCTACGTCGAGCGCTGGTTGAAGGCGCCAGTGCAGATGGAGGACGGTAGCGTCGTGCCGCGCACGGCGGG
>DATEME010000344.1:0-2563 GCA_035275865.1 Candidatus Acidiferrales bacterium
CGTCGTCCGGCGCGAACATTACCGCCGGGCGAATAATGACTGCGCCCGGGAATGCGGTCTGCACGGCCGCCTCGCCTTCGCCCCGGCTGCGAATATACGGCCATGGAGAGCCCGCATCGGCGCCGATTCCTGATAGGTGCACAAACCGTTTGGTCCCGGCTCGCCTCGCCGCTCTGGCGATCCTTGCGGCCGCTTCCACGTGCACCGAATGAAACGTATCAGGTCCATGCTCGACATAGAGGCTGATCGCGTTGACAACGCCGTCGGCACCCAAAACGGCGGCCTCTACGGAGCGCTCGTCGTGTGCATTGGCGGCGATCTGTTCGAGGCTGTCGCCCTCGGCGCGTATGGGGTGCCGTGAGGCGACGCGCACCGTGGCGCCGGACTCGCGCAAATGGCGCGCGACGCGACGGCCAACAAAACCAGTCCCACCGAACACCGTTACGCAGCTTATTTCTCGATCGATCCACTGATCCTGCGCGACGCTCTCGATCGACCCGTCAAGCGCCGTTCGCACTGCCTCAGCCGCCTGCGCCGGCGAACTACCTTGGTTGACATGATGCGAGATCACATCGATCAAAATTTGCGCTGCGGGGCCGACCGTTTGCCACTCCTTCTTAGCTTGATCGATCAGCGGCTCAGCTTCAGCGTACAGGCTTTGCGCCTGTTCGATAATCGGCTGTGCCCTATTGAGAAGATCAATCAGCGCCTTGGTCGCTGGCAACGATTTCTCAATTTGCCCAAGTTGTGCATCACTGAGACCGGAAACGTGACCAATGAGGTCAATTAGCCAGTGATTCAGCATAGTTCGACCTTGCTGATAGCGACGCACTAACTCAGGTGACTTTTGGGTGGCTCCCTCAGCCGTCGCCGCTAATGGCAAAAAAGCTACCACCCTGGGTGCCCAGTTGGGGGCGAAAATTAACCCCGCGCTGGAGTGCGCCCCTGGGGCCGGACAGTTTGAGGTTAGTGATTTGACAGGGTGAGCTGGGCTTTCAAAGGATGAAAGCCATGGCCAGACAACGTTCCCACAGCATTGAGTTCAAGCGGCAGGTCGCGCAAGAGTTCATTGCCGGGGAGAGCCTGTACGCGCTTTCCAAGCGGCATGATATCTCGCGTCAGCTGATTCGCGTCTGGGTTCAGAAGTATGAAGCCGGCGCCTTGGACGAAGACGCCCAGGCTGCCGATCTACTCCAGGAATACGAAGCCAAGATTGCGGCGTTGGAGCGCATGGTTGGCCGACAAGCGCTCGAAATCGAGTTCCTAAAGGGGGCTCTGAAAAACGCACCACGGCCGAGAAGCGTGAATACATCCGTCATTGCCGGCCCCGCGGCGTCTCCATCGCAGAAGGATGCCGGCTAATGGGGATTGGTCGCTCTGCTTTTTACGACACGCCCGAGGCCCGCGCGCGCGACCTGAGCATCGTTGCGGAGATGAAAACGATTTGCGACGAGTTCGAAGCCTATGGCTATCGGCGTGTTGACGCCGAACTACGCCATCGTGGCATTGTCGTGAACGCCAAGAAGATCCGCCGGCTCATGCGCGAGCATGCGCTGAATCCAAGGCAGCGCAGGCGTTTTATCGCGACGACGGATAGCGATCACAATTATCCGATCTTCCCCAATCTCGCGAAGAACATGAAATTGGATGGCCCGAACCAGCTGTGGGTAGCCGACATCACCTATGTCACAATCGCGACCGGCTTTGTGTACCTGGCTGCGATCCTCGATGCTTGGTCCCGTCGCGTCATAGGTTACGCCATCGGCCGCTCGATCGATGCACGGCTCGCTGTTGCTGCACTCAAGGCCGCCATCGGCGCCCGCGATCCACCAAGGGGTTGCGTGCATCATTCCGATCGTGGATCGCAATATGCCTCCGATGACTATCGCGCCGCCTTGCAAAAGCACGGTCTCACCGGCTCCATGGGCCGACGCGGCAATCCCTACGACAACGCCAAGGCCGAGAGCTTCATGAAGACACTCAAGGTCGAAGCCGTGTATCTGATGGCATACGAAACCTTCGAGGACGTTACAGCCGACCTTCCCCGCTTCATCGACGAGGTTTACAACACTCGCAGACTCCACTCCGCGCTAGGCTATCTGAGCCCCGCGCAATACGAGGATCGACACGCCCAGCAACCTGTCAAAACTGCCGCCTGAAACTGTCCACCATCAAGGGCGCACTCCACTGCATGAGTCCGCTTTTGCACAAAGCGGACATGTCTGTCCTGTCGCTCGATGTCCGCTTTCGGGGGTAAAGCGGACAAGGTCCAAGCAGGGCGCGAAGTCTGCTTTTGACCCATAGCGGACATAGAGCGCACTGAAATCTCGCATTGCAGCAGCCTCCTGCCGGCATGACTGGCACGCAAAAGCAATTCAGTGGCAGCAAATAACAAAACGGCTTTCTTTCCGGAACTTACGATCCTTCGGGAATCGGGCCGGCTGGGAGATTCCGCCCGCGCTGCTCGCGCGCGCCGA
Source organism: Candidatus Acidiferrales bacterium (assembly GCA_035275865.1). Lineage (GTDB taxonomy): Bacteria > Acidobacteriota > Terriglobia > Acidiferrales > UBA7541 > Palsa-295. The sequence continues at coordinate 2,478 of DATEME010000344.1, forward strand.
TGAGGATCGAGTGAAACGCCGCGAGTTCATCACTCTGCTCGGTAGCATGCTAACTGCGTGGCCGCTCGCGGCACGCGCGCAGCAGC
>DATEME010000345.1:0-2808 GCA_035275865.1 Candidatus Acidiferrales bacterium
ACGGCATCCTGAAGGCTCAAGTTCAACTTGCCGTCCTGAATGAGCTGCGCAAGCCGGGGCGAGTTCGTCAACGGCGGCTGAAGAATATGCCGGGGCATATAGGGCGCCGCGACATTGGGGAACCATAGACGCCCATGCGAATAATCCGGCGCCAGCGAAAGGCTCATCGGCGGAAATGGCGCAGGCGCCACGGTCGTCGTATTTGTCGCACTTGCGGCGGGCGGTGCGGGCGCAGCTGATGGCGGTCCTGGCTGCTGATTATTCTGCGCCGGCGCTGCAGGCGCGGCCTGTGCGGCTTCCGGAGTCTGCGCGTAAAGCGGTGAGAAGGTCATTGAAGCCGCGGCCAGCAGCGCGGCACACACCTGCAGTTTCCTTGCGATCATCTGTCTCCCCTCTGGGTTGTCGAAGAAGTCCTAAGGTACTTAAACGTGCGCCAATGCAAATATGTTTCACAGGAATTGCACAAATGGAGGGCGATTCCGCGTGATTCGCAACATACCTGCTCTGCTACATGTGTCGGAACTTCTTTGCGTTTCCTGGGACGGCCGTTTGTAGCCGCCCCGCTACCTTAGACGTTCGGACCAGCATCGGCTCCGAGCGCGCAAGTGTAACACCGCCTCCCGGCCCGCAACAATTGATTCCAGGCGAATTGTGCCTCTCTTGTGGATGGAGGAGACATGAGCAGCGTCCGGTTCGCGCCTCCTTGTCGTGTTAAACTGACCTGCAACCACATGACCGCTCGCGGGAAATTCATCGTCCTTGAGGGAATCGACGGCTCGGGAAAGCGAACCCAACTGGAAATGCTGGCTTGCACCCTGAGCGAGCGGGCCGTGGCCTGTGACCAGGTCAGTTTTCCGAACTACTCCGGTTTTTTCGGCAAATTGGTCGCTCGTTTCCTGAATGGTGAATTTGGTCCCCTCGAAGCCGTCGATCCACACTTTTCGGCTCTCCTTTATGCGGGCGATCGCTTTGAATCGAAACCAAAAATGGAAGCGGCGCTTGCATCCGGCAAAACGCTGCTGGCCGACCGCTACATCGGCTCGAATCTCGCTCATCAGGGAGCTCGCGTCGTTCGCGAAGCGCGTTCGGAATTCCTCGAATGGCTGCGGCATCTGGAATATCGCGTCTACGGTTTGCCTGCTGAAGACCTTGTGTTCTACTTGCGCGTGCCCGTTGACGAAGCCCATCGGCTGATCGGCGAAAAAGCTGCGCGTGATTACACAAATCGCCGCCGCGATTTGCAGGAGGCCGACCGCGCGCATTTGGCCGCCGCTGCCGAGGTCTACGACGAACTGGCGCGTCAAAAGAATTGGGTCACGATCGATTGTATCGAGCGCAAAAGCGGGCAAATGCGTTCACCGCAATCGATACACGACGAAATCATCTCGGTGCTGGCCGAGCGCCTCTCGGTGCCGGCTCACGCGGTACGGTGACAAATGGGTTTTCCCGAATTTCTCGGCAATCAACGCATCGTGAACGCCCTGCGCGGCATGTTCCGCCGCGGGCGCGTCCCAAGCGCGCTGCTTTTTACCGGACCAACCGGTATCGGTAAGGCCACTCTCGCCGTGATGTTCGCGCAGGCCGCCAATTGCGAGCGTCTTCAGGACGATTTCTGCGGTGAGTGCGACAATTGCCGCCGAATCGGTCGCTTGAAAGATCCCGCGCCGCTGGTCGAAGCCGGTTTGATCGAGCGCGGAGAAAACGCCGATGCGGCAATGGTCGAACGCATGCCGCTCATTCTCGAAACGCATCCCGACGTTTGGCTGATCGTTCCCGATCCCGTTCGCTTGCATACTCCCGTAGCGCGACCGATGATTCGCGTCGGCCAGTTGCGCGCCGTGCAGCGTGCCGCCTACTTTCAGCCGATCAGCAAAAGGCGCGTCTTCATCCTCGACGGCGCGCACACGATGCGGTCGAATGACGCCGACCTTTTCCTGAAAATTCTGGAAGAGCCGCCGCTCTCTGCCACGTTGATTTTGCTTGCGCCCTCTCCGGATTCGGTGCGGCCAACGATCCGTTCGCGCTGCTTGCAGTTTCATTTCGCGCCCGTTCCGGCCGCGAGCATCGAAGCATTCCTTAAAGACCGCAGGGAAGGGAAGCCGGCGGAGCTTGCGCTTGCGGCCCAACTGGCGGATGGCAGCCCTGGAGCCGCGCTTTTGATCGATCTCGCGGAGTCCGTGCGTCTTCGTCGGATGCTCTTGCGGCTGCTGGAGCAAGCAGTAGCCGGAGAAAAATATTCGGAAATTTTTGCGGCCACCGCCCAGCTTGCGAAGCAGGAGAAGGAATCGTTTGAAAATATATTGGGCCTGCTCTATAGTCTTTTCACGGACTTATTGGAAGTCTCCGAAGGCCGGAAAAACAGCCTGCCCCGGAATCCGGATTTGCACCGCGAACTGGAATCCCTCGGCAAGAAAGTCGATTGGATGTGGGTTTTGAAAGCCACGCAGAGTCTGGACTCGCTCGAAGGCCGCTTAAGGCGTAATGTTGCGCGGCAATTGGGCCTGGACGCCCTGGCTGTTTCCGTCGGACTCCGTTAAGTTCTGGATCAATTTGTTTTTTCTATATAAGTGAGTTGAAACCTATTTGTTTTCCCGGCAGTCAATACTGCTAGCATTGCAGGCATTTATTTGAAGGAGCCCTCATCGTGAACCGGAAATTGTTTCGCCCGAACCTTACGGAAATGAAGGAGCAAAATCTGGCGCCGCGGCCTCAGCCGGCTCCTCAAGCAGCGCCGCCGCGCAAGAAGCCCGCTCCTCCTGAGCAAACCCACGCCGAGAATTTTTACTACGTCAAGCAGATGCAGGCTCG
>DATEME010000346.1:0-1102 GCA_035275865.1 Candidatus Acidiferrales bacterium
GCGGCGGTGACGCGCGAGGCGGAGGAAGACTGGAGCTAGAACATGGACCTGCTAGCGCGATTTCCCCGAGTTTGGTGCCCCTCCTGCAATAAGACGCAGCCGATGATATTCGACGTGATGAAGGCGAAGGATAACGATGCCGCCGACATCGTCTGCGACGAATATAAGGGCCGAGCGCCCACGGGGCTGGCGTGCGCACCGACAGGGCCGCGAAAGCACGGGCAATGGCGGGCCAGGAAATAGACCGTCTGAGCGACCCATTAGCAACCGAGGAAGAACGGCGACGCCGCAAGCGGCGGCTTCTCAGGGGGCCCAAAGAGTTCCGAGATGTTCGCAGCAACCGTCCTAAATTCAAATAGAGCAGTCCACTTAGCGGCACTGACTCGCTTTCGAGTCCCCAGCGGCTCGCCCGATTGGCTCAAAAGAACTAGGATGCACATGAAGCCGGAAGCGGAGGAAGAATAGCACAAAACGAGACGGCGCTAATGGCTGGCAACAACCGGATCATGATCTTCGGCCCTAAGAGCGATGGGACCTATGTCGTCGAGTTCAGAACGGCTGCGGGCGAGACGTTGGCAATCTCGATCCCTCCAAGCGAGGCGGCGGTGGTCCGGTACTTTCAGGAGCGCATGCCCTACGGCCTGTTCGTGCCGGACCTGCAGGAGCCCAAGTGAATAGATGATCGATCTCGACGCCAAGATCCGCTCGTTGGTTGAGCGCAACATTCCGCGAAAGGACATTGTTAGCGAGTTGGACGCGATTGCCTCTGACGCCGAAAGCAGAGCCAAACGCTTCGAGCGCGCCAAGAAAAAAGGCGACCGATATCGGGCGGAGAGCGAGAGGGCACTCAGCGCCCGAGTCGGGCGGATACTTTTCTTTTTACATCATGGCGTGCCAGCACAAGGGGCAACTGATGCTGACCTTCAGCTCTATGATCTCCTAAAGACAGTCCAATGAGCTTCCCACCGAATGCCGAGCCCCGCGGGCGTGGCGCACCCACCCCACGCCTGGCGGGGCCCATTGGGCTTCAGGCGCCACGAGGTCGGTCAACTGCAATGGATGGCCCGCGAACCATCCAGGAGCACGTTAAGAGAGGACCCCC
>DATEME010000347.1:0-1449 GCA_035275865.1 Candidatus Acidiferrales bacterium
CGCACCCGCTCGCCCTGCTGCGCGTGCGCCGCGAGCGGCCACGCGGCCGCCGCGCCGCCGAGCACGGCCAGCAATTCCCGCCGTCCGATGGTGACTGTCATACGCCCCTCCCGTGCGAGGTGCGTAAAGGCAACGATACCACGCCACCAGCGTCCTGTCCTAACAGCGCGGGCACCTGGGGCGTGCGGTCCCCCGGAAGTGGTGCACGGGCCGCCCTTCGATAATCTCCTGGTTGACCGGATTTCAGCCAGGGGACGGCAAAGCCCATTTAGTTTTGCTAGAAATCCCTCCGGTCATGCGCGCTGCCGATGCCCGTGCAGTGCGCTTGGCAAGTCCCGGCAATCGCGTTTTTCGCCAAGGTCTGGGCAAGGCCGGCCAGTTCGAAGGTAAGAACGTCACAATCGAGTATCGATTGGCGCTTAATTTGAGAACGGCTTAAGCGATTCTATCACCAGATCAAAACGGACTGCGTTTTTCGGTACACTCAAGGCGCCCGAATTGACCCACGGCCACTAATCCATGATTATTGTGCAACAATCAGGCACGATGCATGATTACGCTACCCGCGTTAGCGGCAGAAGCTCTGGGCTCGTTCCTCGCCTCCGACATGAAGGACCGGTTCGGGTCTTCGCATGCGCGTTTGGCGGAACTCATTCCGTTTGCCGCCCGGCTGGCGCTTGAATGCATCGGGAATAGCGATGCCCTCTACCACAACGTCGAGCATACGATGCTCGTCACTCTGGTGGGCCACGACATCTTCAAGGGTCGTGCGCTATCGCAGCGTTTGACACCGACCGACTATTCGAACTTTATCGTCGCCTGCCTGGCGCATGACATAGGGTACGTCCGTGGCGTCGTCAAAGGGGACAAGGATGATGGCTATGTCGTCGATGGGGCTGGCCGCAAGATTTCATTGCCGCGCGGATCCTCCGACGCGGCGCTTGCTCCATATCACGTTGAGCGGTCGAGGTTGTTTGTGCTGGATCGTTTTGCGGCAGTCGAGGAAGTCGACAGCGCACGGATCGCTCGTGCGATCGAGTTCACGCGGTTCCCATACGCATCGCCCACTGACGAGACGGAAGACGAGCAGGGAATTGACGAAGAAGGGTCACTGTTGCGAGCCGCAGATCTCATCGGTCAGCTTGGCGATCCTCACTATTTGAGAAAAGCCAATGCGCTTTACTACGAATTTGAAGAGATTGGTTTGAACAGGCAGCTCGGCTACGAGTCGCCGGCGGACATCGTCGATAAATATCCGCAGTTTTATTGGAACAACATCTCTCTGCACATCCAGGCCGCTATCGATTACCTCAATGTTACCTCGAGTGGGCGTTGGTGGATTGCAGGCCTCTACAGCAACGTATTTCGTGCGGAGCGTGAGTTGCGGCTTTCGGGGCCACAGCGGTAAATCCCGTTACGCGAATGGCGGGCGCCCCGCCCGCGCCTGCG
>DATEME010000348.1:0-1348 GCA_035275865.1 Candidatus Acidiferrales bacterium
GTCGGTCATTCCTTGATACGTGCCCAACGGGGTCTCGGCAGTGAACAGATCGGGAGCGATGTCTGCGTGCTCGTCGGAAGATCCGGCCGTCGCCTGGGCATAGGCCTTGTCGAAAATGCCGAGCGAGTAGAGCCACAGCAAGGTTCGGGTCAGAGAAACAGTGACCCGATAGCTGCCGCCCTCGACTGTGCGCCTGCGCAGCGCCGTGAGAATGCCGACCGTGCCGAGCCAGCCGACCACGTTGTCGCAAATGGGGATGATTGGCGGCGATTTGGGATGCGTGGGCGTCCCCTCAGCGCAGAACAGCCCCGATACGGCTCCACCGATCTCATCAAATCCGACACGATTCTTCCAAGGGCCTTTGTCGCCGTAGAGAACGACACGGGCATGGATCAGCCCCGGCTTCTTTGCGCAGAGCTCTTCGGCATCTAGGCCGTTGCGCTCCAGATAGCCCGCGCGTTTGTTGGCGAAGAATACGTCGGCATCTTTCAATAGGTGATCGAATTTCGCGCGATCGTCCTTGGAATAGTCCAGGATTGTTGAACGCATCCCAACCTGTACGTCCCAGACAAACGCCTCAGCATCAGTATCCCAGGGCCGCCAGATGTTGAGGACATCGGCCCCGTAGCAGGCGAGATCTCTGCCTATGCCAGCTCCGGCGATCACATGCCCCATTCCGAATGCGCGAATGCCATCCAGCGGGCTCTTTCCATCCTTTTTCAAAGAGATCGGATCGCTTTCGCCGATCTTCTCCACGCTGATCAAGGGCATCCTGGAGAGCACTTCGGTGTATTGAAGTTCGGTGCGGAATTCGTCGAAGGTGCGCACCATGGCGATGGCAAGCCCGGCTTCTGCTGCGGCGCTCTCCAGCTCTTCGGCACGCCACTGCAGGATGGCATTGTTCACGGATTCAACGGTGGGGCCGGAGCGGAGGAAGTCGAGCGCGCGTACTAAAAGCTTGGGGTAAATGTTCAGCGCCACGACGTGACGCCCATCCCGCGTTTCGCGAAACAGCGGCGTGTTTTGGAACGGATTCGTGGGGTCCCATCCGAGCGGAGGACGTCCATTGACGGTTTCCCATTTCCGATCGAAGAAACCACAGAATCGCCGCAACGCCTTGCGGACATCTACCCCAATATCCTGTCCCTCACCGGTCCGGTGTCGCCACAGCGCCGCCACGGCGACGGCCTTGGCGGCCAGACCGATGGCGGCCATGCTGCCAAACCGGAAGGGGCTCGGAATGATCGGATCGCGGCCGTAGAAGGTGACTTTGCCGCCGCTGTCCGCGGTCGACATCCCGACGTCTTTCAGAACCTGATTGGTTGCGGCGTGCAGGTCGATATCCGAG
>DATEME010000349.1:0-1369 GCA_035275865.1 Candidatus Acidiferrales bacterium
CACGCAAGCTCGGCATCGACGAAGTTCACTCCGAAGTTCTGTCTGCGCAAAAGCGCGAAATCGTCGAATCCCTGCAGCGTAATTCAACACAACGTCACGTCGTGGCCGTCGCCGGCGACGGCGTAAACGATGCGCCCGCGCTAGCCCAAGCCGACGTCGGCATCGCGATGTCCACCGGCACCGATGTCGCAACGGAAAGCGCCGCAATTACGCTGCTCCACGGCGACCTTCGCGGCATCGCCCGCGCGCGCAAACTCAGCCGCGCCACCATGCGCAACATTCGCCAGAATCTTCTCTTCGCGTTCCTTTACAATTCCTTGGGCGTGCCCGTCGCCGCCGGCGTCCTCTACCCGTTCTTTGGCTTACTCCTCAGCCCCGTAATCGCCAGCGCCGCCATGACGCTCAGCTCCGTTTCGGTCATAAGCAACGCGCTGCGCCTGCATCGACTCAAACTGTGATCGCACAATGAAAATCGACGCTCCACCTGACAGGTAAAAAGCCCTGCCCCGATGATCCCTTTAAAGGACATGACCAAGCGGCGGTCGTTTCCCGTGATGACACTGCTCCTCATTGCGGTGAACATCGCGGTATTCGCTTATCAACTGTCGCTTTCGAGCCACGCGAGCGAATCTCTTATCAATACATATGGACTGGTGCCACACAAGATCGCGTTGGCGCTTTCCGGTAGGCATTACACATTGGGGCAGGCTCTTCTGCCACTCTTTACGTGCATGTTTCTGCATGGCGGTTTTCTGCACATCATCGGCAACATGCTGTTCCTGTGGGTCTTCGGCGCCAATGTGGAAGATACGTTTGGCGCCATTCCCTACCTCTTCTTTTATCTTTTCTGCGGCGTCGGAGCTGGAATCAGCGAAGTACTTGTTTCGTGGGGCTCACATATTCCGTCCATCGGCGCGAGCGGCGCGATCTCAGGAGTACTCGGCGCGTATATCGTTCTCTTCCCGCGGGGACGCATCCTTACATTAGTGCCGCTCGTGATCATCTGGTGGACGATTCGCCTTCCGGCGTTCATTTTCATCGGGCTGTGGTTCCTGATCCAATTCCTTAGCGGCGTGAATTCACTCGATCCGCATCTCGCAACTGGCACCGCAGGAGTCGCATGGTGGGCGCACATCGGAGGGTTTGCTCTGGGCGCTGCAGTCGCTCTTCCACTGAAGGCAAGATGTCGGCGCGCCGACATGTAAAGCCAAATCTGAAGGGTACTTCGGAGGGCCGTAAGCCAAATAAAAACAGCCTCAACCATTATCGGTCCTTGGATGGAATTGGAAACATCGAGAAACCGTTGAAACTTGTTGCGGGTGACTTGGACAGCGGGCTATTGCGAGCACAGCATGACGAAGCGGCGGCG
>DATEME010000350.1:0-1924 GCA_035275865.1 Candidatus Acidiferrales bacterium
CTGTTGGCAGAGTGCATCGGGATTTGCGTTCGCCGGCCTTTCTTGTGGACCAGCGCGAGAGCGCCTCGCGTGATGCTCGGCTCCAGGCTAAGCTCGAGCGTCTAGGCAACGTCCAGTCCTAGACCGAAGTCATTGGCCTCCTTGGAATGCCTCGGCTAAATCCGGGGCTTTCATTTTCTGGGACTTTCGACACGTCAGCTTAACGCTGCAGAAGGGGACTAGCACTACTTTGGCAGGTTTATTCACGCTGTAGCGCGTTGCAAATCCATTTTCGGCAGTGGGGACATTGCCGCGGCGGTGGTCGAGCGATGAGTTCGAGGATGGCCTGGCGCACGGCGGGCAACGTTGGCTGAGGCGGCGGCCCGTTGATTCTTTTTTTCCCGCCTTACTGTTTTGAGCCGGCGATACTGGAGGAAAGCGTAGGCGATCATCGTCATGAGTGCATGACGATGCAGTCCGTGCCAGGATCGGCCCTCGAAGTGATCGAGACCGAGTTCTTCTTTCAGTTGCTGGTGAGCCTGCTCGCAAATCCATCGCGCCTTAATGACGCTCGCCAAGGTGCGCAGGTCCATCTTCACAGGCAGGTTGGCGAGATAATATTTCTTCTCTCCCGATAGTCTGTGTTCGCCGATCAGCCAAGCCTCGTCGCCTGGCAGATGTTGCTGACCCTTATCCCTGATCCGCTGCGGCGGTCCGTCGGCAACCCGCACGCGGACTGCAGCAAAACGAGCCTTGAGCTTTCCTTTCGTCCCACTGCGCCAACTGATGGCGCGCCATCTGGCATTGGCCAGCATGTCTTCGGCGGCTATCGACAAGATGTCAGGAATGTACCGCGTCCGGGGACGGCCGCGACCGGCAATGGGCCAGATCATCCGCACATCAGCAGGGTATACCTTGAGGTGCCGCGGAATACCGAGCGCCCAAGCAAGCTTGCGAGCCGTGAGCCCCTGGCGGAACCGCGCGCTCAGCCCATACCCGGCATCCGCGAGCACGCAGCCGAAACGTACACCGGCCGCGATCGCCCGATCGATCTCCACCAAAGCGATCTCCGGCTTGGTCCGCATCGTTCGATAGTCGGCCGGCACACCCGCTCGCTCCAATCGAGCCTGATTGCTCGTCCAACTCTCGGGAAGAAACAGTCGCAGCGCCAGCATCACCGGCACTTGGCCGCGCGCAAGCGTCAGCGACACCATGGTCTGGCAATTGGCGGTCTTACCCAGCGCCGAAGCATATTGCGCAGCCACCCCCACCGAATGCGGACCCTTTTTGGGAAGGGCAGTGTCGTCGATCACCAGCACGGCATCGCGGCCGCCGACGAGCCGATCCGCTTGAACAAGCAGTTCTGTCTCCACCGGAGACGCCTCCCAGACCCCGGCGGCAATGAAGTGGTGCAATTGATCATATTCGCCGAGCACAAGCCGCTTCGCCATCGGCTGAATGCTCTTGCGATCGCCAGGACCGATCAGTCCCGACACGTAGAGCGGGCACATGCGTCGCCGCGCCTTGTGACCCAACCGGTCTACAAATGGCTTGAGCCAACGTCCAAGCTCATCTTTCCAATCCAAAGTCCTGACAACCATGGTCGGCCCCTCCAAAAGCCGACCACCTATGAGTCACAGAAAAACTGATTTGGGAATCCTGTGCCGCTCAGAAATCTGCCAAAGTAGTGTTAGACCGGCGCTTGGGGTTGCTCGCCGTGACGGACGACGGAAACCACCGTGCCCTTGCGTCGTGCCGAGAGCTGATGTGGCCGCAGCACTCAGCGGCGGGTGCGCGCGGCGTGGCGCGGTTTCGAAATCGACTTGTCGAGTTGATGGCGGTCTTCGGCGGCTTCGGCCAGAAGCCACTCGCTGAAGGCCACGATCTTTGGCAATTTCGCGACGGCCTTGGAGCAGACGATCCAATACGCATAGGACACCGGCAT
>DATEME010000351.1:0-1915 GCA_035275865.1 Candidatus Acidiferrales bacterium
GGAGCGAGAAGCGAAAAGGGCCGGCATTAAAAAGGTCATATCAAAGGTCGGCCCTTTCGACGATTTCGTCGGCGAGCTCGCCGGTCTCCTGCACGGCAAGAAAACTGCCATTGGACCTCTCGGATTGAGCGACAATTACGCTGAAAACGAGCCTCCCGCTGACCTTGCGAACGGATCCGATACTCGTTCTCCAGGAAAGACTCCCAAGGACGGTTCACGCCCGTAGCGCACGGCTGCGTGCAACGGTTCCGTCTTCTGCAGCAAATAGCCCATCCATCCGCTCCTACCTGCTGCTATAGTACGTCCCCATCTGGTGGCCCGGTCAACAAGCCGGACACCTCACAGCGAGCGAGGACGATCATGTACACAAGGAGAGAATTCGGGCAGACGATGCTGGCGGCCGTGCCCTTTTCGGTGTTGATGAGGATGCCGGAAACCGTGAATGGCGTAAGACTCGGCACGATCACCTATAGCTTCAATGACATGCCGATGGCGGCTGGTCAGGATCAGATCGATAGCGTCGTTGACGAGTGCAAACGATCGCGCGTGAATCTGATCGAATTGATGTGCAACCATGCCGAGCCGGTTTCCGAGTATCAAGCGAAGATGGCTGCCGAACGTGCCGCACGCATGGCCGCCATGGCAGCCGCCGCTGCCAACGGCACTCCGCCTCCTGCGCGCGGTGGTGCGCCTGCCGGCGGACGGCGGGGCCCAAGTCCGGAAGCGGTTCAGGCGCGCGACGATCTTCGGAAATGGCGGTTATCCACTCCGATGAGCCATTTTGCGGAGATCAAGAAAAAGTTCGACGAAAACGGCGTCACCGTTTTTGCTTACTGCGTGAACGGAATGGGCGACGATTTTACGAGCGAGGAAATCGACGTGATGTTTGCGCAAGCCAAGGCGCTGGGCGCGAGCACGATTTCATCTTCGACGACGCTTTCCGTGGCAGAGAAGCTTGTGCCCGTTGTGGAAAAACATCAATTCACAGTTGCCTTCCATAATCACGATCAGGTCAACGATCCGAATCAGTTTTCTACCGGAGAGAGCATTTTAAAAGGGCTCGCGATGTCGCCGTGGTACAGGAGCAATCTGGATATCGGCCACTATGTGGAATCGAATCTCGATCCCGTCGAGTTCATCCGGCAGAATCACGAAAAAATCACGCACTTGCATATCGCGGATGGACAGAAAAATCACGGAGTCGAAGTACCGTTTGGCACGGGCGATACGCCGCTAAAGGCTGTGGTCAATTTGCTGAAGGACAATCACTACAACATCGTCGGAATGGTTGAGCTGGAATACCGCAATCCGCCGGGCTCAAACTGCGCGATCGAGGTGAGGAAGTGCCTGGACTATCTGGAACAGTCGATGGCATAGAAATCAGATCGGCGCGGACCCGGCGGCAGAGTCTAGTGATCTCGCAGCCCAGCGATCCATCTATCCAGAAGGATTTGGTCGTTTGGACCGATTCGCGTAAAGACGATTCCCATGCCCGCGCCGGCCTGGACGTGCGCGACGGTGCCCAGAGCGGCGAATGACGTCCCGCCATGCGAGATGCGGACTCGCACTTTGGTTCCGGCCGGCCATGGACTCTGCGTCGCGATATGGCAACCGAAAAGACTGAGATCCGTGGTTTTCTCCTTCAGCGAAGCAGCGGACTCCACCTGCGTCAGCTCCACGGAAGCGACGAAAGAGTAGCGCTTGGCTCGAGGCTGTTTTGCGTGAATCAGGTGAACCTCCACAGGGCTCGTCTATGCACACACGCTCCCGCTCCCCAAGGCAGACTGCGAACAACCCGAAAGTCTCTTTATTTTGCTACGAAAATTGCGGGATTTGGCGGCAGCTGGTGCGCATGGTGACCAATTAGATATGCTGCGAATGGATGCGCGAATGGCGCGATTCTTTTCGCCCGTCA
>DATEME010000352.1:0-1222 GCA_035275865.1 Candidatus Acidiferrales bacterium
GCTGAAGTTCAAAAGTGACGTCGCAAAGAGACGACTGTGGACAAGAAAAGTTACGGCGATCGGCTTAGCATTCTTTTTGAGCACGCCATTAGTCGCGGCGGCCGACAGGGAAATGACGCAAGAATATTCGACCTGCCTTGAAAAATCCAATGGGGTTACTATCGAGATGATCAATTGCATACTTGCTGAAACGATACGTCAAGATGCTCGGCTCAATGAAAATTATAAGAGGCTGATTTCGAAGCTCGCGACAGCGCGAAAGAACGCGTTGGTTGAAGCGCAGCGTGCTTGGATAAGATTTCGGGATGCCAATTGCGGCTTTTACGCTGATCCGGAAGGCGGCTCCGCCGCAAGAGTGACCGCTCACGAGTGCCTTCTAAACGCAACAGTTGATCGTGCCAAAGAACTAAGACTGCTGGCCAACGATCAGTAATTTCATGCCATAGCGGCATCACCGGCGGTATGATCGCGCCTACGGCAGGCCTTCCGGCGCCGAAGTGCGGATGCCGTCATGCCGACAAACCTGAATTGTTCTGAATCGAGGCGTCAGCCGGCCCTCAAGTGCCTCCAACCAGACCGGGATAGCACATGGCGAGCGGCTGGACGGCCATCCTGATCGATGCCTGCTTTGGGGCTCCGGCAACAAAAGCCCCGACTGGGGCCGGGCCGTGTGCCCCCAAGGGCGAGCCCGCGCAATGAACCAGCAGATCCATGGCCGTTGATCGCCGCGCACTGCTTCGATTTATGACCCTCTACGTCGCACTTTTTAGTGCGTTCGGATTCGCCTCGCCGTTCTTGCCGGCCTTTCTTGCAGGACGCGGACTCGGACCCGAGGAACTCGGGTTCGTGCTGAGTGCGGCAACTGCACTGCGACTCGTATGCGGCCCCATTGGCGGACGTCTAGCGGATCGTCTCCACGCCTTTCGAGCAGAACTTGCTGTTTGCGCCATTCTGGCAGCGAGCACCGCGCTCCTGTACCTGGCAGCCCATGGGTTTTGGACGATGATGGCAATCAGCCTGCTTCAGGCCGCGGCGCTCGCCCCTCTCGTTCCGCTCGCCGATGCCCTTTCACTTGCCCATACTCGACGACAGAAAAATGCGGCAGGATTTGAATACGGGTGGGTGCGGGGCGCGGGCTCGGCTGCGTTCATCGCGGGCACGCTTGTGGCAGGGCACGCGGTGGATGGCTATGGCCTCTCAGCGATCATCTGGCTGAGCGCGG